>DATFRE010000329.1:0-25316 GCA_035263545.1 Dongiaceae bacterium | reverse complement strand
CAATGCGCTGAGCGGAGTCCTTGGCGCCCTCGGGGGCGGGGGCGGCGCAGCCGGAGCCTTGAGCAGTCTTCTCGGCGGCGGCGGTGGCGCTGCCGGCGCCATCAGCAGTCTCCTCGGCCGGGCCGGCGGACCCGCCGGCGCCATCGGCAGTCTTCTCGGTGGCGGCCGTGGTGGCGGCGCAGCCGGCGCCATCGGCAGCCTGCTCGGCGGCGGTGGCGGCGGCGCTGCCGGTGCGATCGGCAGCCTGCTCGGCGGCGGCGGCGGCGCTGCCGGTGCGATCGGCAATCTTCTCGGCGGTGCCAGCGGCAGCGGCGGGCCCGCCGGCGCGTTGTCCAGCCTCTTCGGCGGCAGCGGCGCCATCGGTCAGTTGCGCAGCCTCCTGCAGCGCCAGGAAACGATGGAGGCGCTTTCGGCACTGGAGATCCCGCCCTTCGGGCGGACCACGATCCTGGTCGGCTCGGCACAGACGCCGGTCCCGACGGCGGCCTTCCCCAATCTCATCGCGCATCTGGCGGGTCAGGCGAGCGCCGAGGCCACTGCATGGGCGCAGGACTCCGAGAACGCGATGGAATACATGGTGGATCAGTCCGGCGAATATGTCGGCGATCCCGCGCTCGATCGCGACCGCGCCGCGCGCATCTGGAATCTCCTGAACGAGGCGCAGGCGGAGCGGCTGCTCGAGGCCATCGGGAGCGCAGGCGAGGCGGAAAACGCCGAGTACGGCCCCGATTACAGCGAAGCATCCGTCTATGCCGAGCGTCAGGCGCAAGATACCGCCTATTACGACGCCATGGATGCGGCCGAGGCCTATGCGCTGACGGCGGAGAGCGAGGCAGAGACCTACCCCGACTATGAGTACGCCGAGTGGCCGGAAGACGATGGCAGAGGAGCTTGGCAATGAGCACCGCGGAGGTCTTGCCCCCCGAGCCGGGCGCCGGCACGACGAATGGGATGGCCTTCGATCCGAGCGTCCTGATCGGCGCGCTCAGCGGCGGGACGACGGACCCGCTGTCGCTCATCATGTCGCAGATCGGCGGCCTGGCGCCGGACAACCCCGTCGGCGCGGTGTTGAGCCGTCTTCTCGATCAGCGCCGCGCATCGGCGGCGGAGGCCGAGAGCGAGACGCGCGATGCGGAGGCGGAGCAGGCTGCGGCGCGTGCCGAGCTCGATCGGGAGGAGCGTGAGCGCTCCATGCGGGAGCTGCGCGATACCGTGAACAAGGTCTATGCCGAGCTCGAATCGCTGCGGGCGCGCAATGACGCCCTCGCGGCGGGATTGGGCGCCTGCTACCTGTGCTTCGGCAGCGATCCGGGCTGCCAGGTCTGCGGCGGGCGCGGCGTTCCCGGCTCGCGGCCGCCGGAGCCTGCAGCCTATCGCGCGTATGTTCTACCGGCGGTGCAGCGGGTCCGGATGATTCAGTCCGGCTCCGAGCGCCGGCCGCCGCACAACCCCCCACCGCTGGCGGGGGCCCCACCGGGGCGCATGCGCGCCCCGCGGGGTGAGATGAGGTCCTGGCGACCGGCGGAAAAGACGCCACCCACTGCAAGACCAGCGACAGCCGAAGGAGAAGGCGGAGTAGCACCATGAACGAGCAATCTGAATACACCGATGTCGCGGAGTACGACCCCAATGCCGAATCGTCGGGCGAGTGGGCCGAAACTCCTTACGATAGCGAATACACCGAATATGGGGAGGCACGATCGCCGCGCAGGCGGCCCGCGCCACCGGTCAGGACGGCACCGCGGCAGAGCGCCTATTCGCCGCGGCCGAGCGGCACCGGCGCCCCGGTGACCCAGCAGCAGCTGCAGGCTGCCCTGGCGCGCGTCAGCCAGCAGATCGGCGTCAATTCGAACGCGATCAAGACGGTGGATGGCCGCGTGCGCGGCGTCGTCGCCGAGCAGGGCCGCATGGGCGGTGCGCTCCGCAAGGAGATGGCCGACCGCAAGAAGGATACCGACGGCCTGCGTCGAGAGCTGCAGTCGACCCGCGAGCTCTCTGCCCTGATCCCGCTCGTGGCACAGCCCGGCACGACGCTGGGCAACATTGCCCCGCTGGCTCACCTCCTGCCGAGCGAGACCTTTACCGGCGGCGGTGGTGGCGGCGGCACCGGTGGTTCCGGTGGGACCGGCTCGAGCCTTCTGGGCGGCAGCGGCATCGTGGCGCTCATAGCGATCGCTGCCGCCTCGGGCGCCTTCCAAAAGTGAGCGCCGCAGGCCCGGGTGATAGGAGAAGGAGAATGCCATGGCTCTTGACGGTTTGAACGCGGCTGCCGCCGCCGCCATCCTCTCTCAGGCGAAGGTCGATTCCGCGACCAAGACCCGGGGCGTCATCGTTTCCGCCTTCGTCCCGGGTCCACTCGGCCTGGCGGTGCCCGTCATCATGGCGCGCAACGCCCGGAGGCTCGGTGGCGCAGGAGGCGGTGGCGTGGGAGGCGGCGGCACGCCCGAGACGAACCTGGTGATGGTCCCCGATGTCGTGACCGGCCATCTCAAGGCCAGTGCAGTGACCGACATGCTGACGGCCAAGCGTCTCGTCGCCGATCCGGAGCCGACCTTCGGCGACGACGCCGACATCGGCTTCGTCGTAGCCCAGGATCCGCCCGCCGCGACGCGCGTCCCCTTGGATTCGGAGGTGACGATCTTCGTCGGGGCCGGCAAGCCGCCACCGGACACGACGACGGACACCGATCTCGACACGGATCTGACGAACAAGATCAACCAGGCCGTAACTAAGCTCACGGCGAAGCTGGACGAGATCGAGACCAAGATCTCGGCAATGGGCGGCGGTTCCGGCACGACGGGTGCGACCGGTGCCACCGGCGCGACCGGCGCGACGGGTTCCACCGGGGCGACCGGGGATACCGGCGGGAAGAAGTGAGCCCGACGATCCCACCGGCGCTGTCCCGAGCCTGAGAGATTGGCCGGCCTGTTCGTCGCGGATGAATCTGCGGCGCAGGAGGCGGGGCCGGGCGGACGACCGCCGCCCGGCCGGCAAGGAGGTTGTGTCGGCTTGTGGCGCCTCGCTCCGGCGGCGGGGGCAGGATTGGGTCGCGTGATCTGCCGCGGGAGTGCGCGTCTTGGAACCGGCACTGCTCGAGCTCTATTCCGAAGGCACGCCCGACGACGAAGTGGCGGTGATCCTTCGCATGGCCGATCCGCTTCTGCCGCTCGATGGCGTGCGCGTGGTGGCGAGGTTCGGCAATATCGCCACGGTGCGGGTGCGCCGCGGCGACATCCCCGGCGTCTGGTCGCAGACGCCGGTCCTCAGCATGAAGGCCGCAAAGCTCTACGGCCCCACGCCGACATTCGACGATAGCGATTCGAGCGCGCTGCCCGAAGCGGCGGAGGATCTGGAAGTCCGGCCGAGCGACCTGCGGCGGCCGGAGGGCGATCTTCCCACCGGCGAGGGCGTTCTGGTGGCCCATATCGACTGGGGGCTGGATTTCGCGCATCCCGATTTCCGCCATCCCGATGGCCGCACGCGCCTGCTGGCGCTGTGGGATCAGAGCGCGCCCTTCGATCCCGCGGCCCCCAACCGCTACGGCTATGGGCGCATCTATAGCGCGGCGGAGATCGACCGCGCCCTGGCGGCGGACGATCCCTATTCGGCGCTCGGCTATTGCCTGGCCCCGTCGGATTCGGGGCATGGCTGCCACGGCACGCACTGCATGGGCATCTCTGCCGGCAATGGCCGCTCCGGAGGGCCCATGGGCTTGGCGCCGGAAGCGGGCCTCATGTTCGTGCATTTCTCCACCGCGACCGCCGAGGGGCCGAGCCAGCTGGGGGACTCTGTCGCCTTCCTGGAAGCGCTGAAATTCTTCGAGCAGCTGGCGGGCGATCGCCCCTTTGTCGTGAACGCGAGCCTGGGCCGCCAGGCCGGCCAGCATGATGGCAAGACTCTGACCGAGCAGGGCATGGATGCCTTTCTCCTCGCGGGGAATGGCCGCTGCCTCTCGCAGAGCTTTGGCAATTACTTCGATCGCGGCATCCATGCGACGGGAGTTCTGCGCCCGGGCCAGACCCGGACCCTGGGCCTGATCGTCGCCGGCGGCGGGATTCTGCCCAACGAGGTCGACCTCTGGTATCCGGGCATCGATCGTTTCGGCGTGATCTTGCGCGCTCCGGAAGGCGGGCCGGAGGTGCGCGCCGAGCCCGGCAAGCGGGTTCAGGTGACGCTTCATGGCCGCAAGGTCGGCAACCTCTATCACCGGATCGGCGATCCGAACAACGGCGACAACGAGGTGACGCTGTTCCTCGATCCGACCGCGCCGGCCGGCCGGTGGGAGCTGATCCTCATCGGCCAGGACATCGCCAATGGGCGCTTCCACGCCTGGGTCGAGCGCACCGCCTCGCGCGCGCCACCATACGCGTTTCGATGAGGAGGATGACGATCCCACTTCGACCTTGGGCACGATCTGCAACGGGTTCAGAACGATCGCCGTCGGTGCCTATGACGCCCATTCCGCCGATCGTCGCCTGACGCATTTCACCAGTTCGTCCCCGACACGGGATGGCCGCGAAGTGAAGCCGGAGCTGGTGGCTCCGGGCATGCAGGTGCTGGCGGCGCGCTCCCATCCCCGCGCCTTCGAGGGAGAGCCGCCGCTCCTGACGCGGATGTCCGGCACGAGCATGGCAGCACCTCATGTCACCGGCACCATCGCCCTGATGTTCGCGGCGGCGGGCCGTCCGCTGGCCATCGATGAGACGCGCCGGCTGCTGCTGGCCAATACCGATCCTATTCCCGCCGATGCCGGCAGGATCGACCGCCTGAGGCTGGGCGGCGGTTATCTGAATACCGCTGCCGCGGTGGCGGCAGCGCGCCAGGTGGGGCAGGGCGCACGCCCCACCCCGGCGCTGCGCGAAGTGCAGGAGGCTGCGGACGCAGCGCTCGAGGCCGATGCCGTCGCCTGCGGTGAAGAGAGTCCCGAGGCGGCAGAGGCGGAGGGCACGGAAGTCGTGCCGGAGGACGATGCCGTCGCCTGCGGCGAAGAAAGCCCGGAGGCGGCCGAGGCCGAGGGCGCGGAGGTGGCGCTGGAAGCGGATGCCGTCGCCTGCAGTGAAGAAAGCCCGGAGACGCAGGAGACGGCACTGGCGGAGGTGGAGGGAGAGCAGCATGAACGGACAGCAGGATTCTATTCCCAGTGAAGATGAAGCGGCGGAGCTGGCGGAATTGGACGACGGCTCGCTGGGCCGGGTCACCTGGGACGGCGATCCCGAAGCGGAAACGCTCGACGCCGAAGACGAGATGGCGGAAGGCGAGGCGGCGGAGGCGCAACGCGACGAGCGTCGCCGGAGGCGGCCCGGCGCGCCGCTGCCCTTCCAGTTCCAGGTTCCCCTGACCGGTGGCGCGCCGGCGCTCGCTGTGCCGATCGGCGGGCCGGGAAGCCCGATCGCAGCTACCGTGCCCCTCGGCGGCGCTCAGCCGCCGGCCGCACCTGCCGCGGCTCCGGCCGCGCCGGCTGCGGCGCCCGCGGCACCGCCGGGCAGCCCTGTCGCGCCGCCAGCCGCCCCTTACGCTGCGCCGCCGGATGTGCCCGCGGCTGCGCCACCGGCACCGCCCGCTGCGCCGGCTTACCAGCCGGCCCCCGGCGGCGAGCCGGCCCCGGTCGCCGTCGCCGCTGCCGATTTCCCGCTCTACGTGCCGCCGGAAATGGCGGACGCCGTCACCGAGGCGATGCAGGTGCCTGAGGTCTGGCAGGAGCTTGCGCTGCGCAGCGAGGCGGTGGCGCCGAGCTTCGCGGAAGGCTCTGCAGCGGAGGCGGAGGGCGAGGCCGAAGGCGCCGAATGGGGCGAGCGCGTTCTGGCCGCGGCAGCCCGCAGCGGGGGCGGGGGCCCACGGCCGCCCTCGTCTTCCGCCGTTCTGCGCTCCCTGACGGAAGGCGCCATGGAGAGCGAAGCCGAGGCGGATGGCGGCCCGTCATCCGGACTGCTCGGTACCCTGGGTCAGATGCCATCGGCGACGGCGCTCTTCAATTCCTTGGTCGACCCGGACAGTGCGGTGCGTCGCCGCAATGGGCTCAGCCGCCTCTTCGGCGAGCGTTTCATGGTCCTCGCGCGCCCCGGCGAACCTCTGGGCGAAATCCGGCTGCGTCCGGGCGATCTGTTGCTGCGGGTCGCGCAGGGCGAGGGCTGGGGGCATGTGGCGATCCTCACCTCGCCGCGGCTCTATCGCCGCGAGGAGCTCGCCGATGCCCGCCTGCGCGGCGAGGGCTACCCGCAGCTCCTGCCGGGCCAGTATGTGCATGTCGTCGAGCCGGGCCCGCGGCTGCGCACCGAGAGCGATCGCTTTGCCCGCCGGCTCTGCAATGCCGCCGACTTCGTCCTGCCCGACACGCTTCTCATCCGCATCCTTCCCCAGACGGCGGAGGCTGCCATGCCGGGCGGCGAGGCCCCTGGCCGGGAGCCGGCCGCGCCACCGGGCGGCGGCCGCGCGACGCTGCGAAAGGGGGATTCCGGTGATGCGGTGCGCCAGGCACAGCGGGCGCTCAATCGCATCCATGCCGATGCCCTCGCCCTCGGCTTGCCCGGCCTGCCGGGCTGTCCCCTGCCGGAAGACGGCCGCTTCGCGGATTCCACCGAGGCGGCGGTAACGGCGCTGCAGCAGCAGGTCTTGAGCGATCCCTCGAAATGGGATGGGGTCATCGGCCCGGAAACCTGGGCGCAGCTTACCCTCCTGGCCGGCGCGGGCGAACCTGCGCCGCCGCAGCCCGCGGCCCCTCAGAGACAGGCTGCCTCCCGGCGGCCACGCCGCGCTGCGACGCGGACGGCAGCGGCGGCCGAGGCTTCGGGCCTGGCGGAGGATGAGCCCACGGCATCCGGCGCCGTCGCCGAAGGACGCGAGGTCGTCGCCACCGTTCCTCTGCTCCATGGCCATGTCGGCACGCCGCCTGACCTGATCCTGCGCTGGAACCGGATGACTTCGGTGCCGCAGGCGGTCGATGTCGCGATCCATCTGCACGGCTTCTCCGGCCGAGGTGCCGCGATGCGCCTGGATGCGGACAAGGAGCCGAGGAGCGGCCTGGATTTCGCCAATCCGGATCCGCCGGGAGAACCGGGTCGCACGGAGCCCACGCTCTGCGTCCTGCCGCGGGGAAACTACTATGGGGGCCGGTCCGGCATGGGCTACGACTTCCCGGCGCTGATCACGCCTGATGCGCTGCGTCAGCTCATCGACTTCGCCCTGGCGCGCTTTGCGGCCCGGATCGGGGCGGCACAGGTGGCGATGCGCCGCCTGCTGCTGACGGCGCATTCCGGCGGCGGCGCGCCGCTCATGCGCATCCTCGGCCATTACGACCCCGACGAGGTGCATGTCTTCGATGGCCTCTATTCCAGCGCAGCACCCCTGGTGCGCTGGGTGACGGCACGGTTGGCACGGCCGGACGCGGCATCCTCGGCGCTGCGCGTCCTCTACATCGCCGGCACGGGAACCGCTGCCCAGAGCGAGAGCGTGGCACGGGCACTGGCCGGTTTGCTGTCGGGTAGTGCCGATCCGCGGGCACGCCGCTTCCGGGTCGAGGCGACACGGGTCGTGCATAACGACATCCCGCGCCGCTTCGGCTGGCGCCTCCTGCTGGATGCGGGATCGGACCTGCCTTTGGGCAGCCCGCCGCCAACGCCCCATCGCAGAACGCCGCACCACGCGACACATCATCCTTCGGCGCCACCCCCTGTATCGCCGTCGGACTCGCCCGCACCGGCCCCCTCCACACCAACATCGTCCACACCGGCGCCCTCCACACCAACGTCCTCCACACCGGCCGCCCCCACACCGGCCGCCCCCACACCGGCTGCGCCGGCGCATGCGGCGGCGGGGAGCCTGGCCCAGGCGGATGTGGATCGCCTCGGGGCAATCACCTTCGGGAACGCCGCGGAGATCAACGCCTTCTTCGCCCGGGGCGGTGCCTCGGGCTTCGCCGACTGGTTCAACGCGACGCTTGGGGGCCGTGCGCCCTTCGTGCGTCTCGGCGGAGGCGGCGGGATGCGCATGCCGATAGCGGCCGCGGCCCGTGCGCGCTTCGCTGCCTTCTGGGATCGCATTCCGCTCGCCTATGATCAGCCGCGCATCAGCGCGCTGGAGTTCGCCTCGCTGATGTGCATCACCATGAACGAGACCGACGGCGATTTCGCCAGCCGGGCGGAAAGCAGCGGCCGGAATCAGGGCGGCCGCACCGACGCCCATGGTCATCACCGTGGCCTCGCCTATTTCTTCGATCGGATCGAGCTGCGCCCCGGTCGCTGAAAGGCGAGCTACAACCGCCTGAGCGGTGGTCGGACGGCGGGCTCGCTCTTCGACGACGAGGCCTATATCCGCGCCCATGGGACCTTGGGCGGTGCCGCGCGGCTCGCCCGCCATGGCAGCGAGTTCGGCGGCGCGTGGCTCTCCGAATACTACCCTCAGGACAGCTTCAGCACCGATGAGCGGGTGAGCGAGACGGAGTTCATCCGCCAGGCGGATTTCTACAAGTTCCGCGGCCGCGGGGTCATCCAGACCACGGGCCGCGGCGGCTACGCGCCCTTCGTGCGCTTCGTCCAGGGCTATTCCGGCACCGATGCGGCCCTGCTTGAACGCCAGCGGCGCTGGAGCGCGCTCTCGGCGGATGACGCCGCCAGCGCCAGCACGAATGACGATTGGGAAGCGATCTTCGCCTCGCCTGACACGCTGGCCCGCGCCCTTGCCTTCCATGCCGGGCGGGCCAGCACCGACTATCGGATCATGAGCCGGGATGCAGCCGTGCTGGCCGATGTGCCAGCACCTCCCAGCGGCCGGCGGAGGCCCGCGGGCCGCAAGGGCTCGGTCTTCTACATGGGCCGGCGCATCAGCGGCAGCTACCCCTATGGCGCGGGAGAATATCGCGATCGTGTCTTCACGCTGCTCGGGGGCATCGTCAGCCTCGCCGGCGGCGCGCCGCTGCCGGCGCCCGCCCCCTCTCAGCCGGCCCCCTCTGAGCCCGCGCCGCCGGCCCCGACACCGCCTTCATCGACGGAGCCCGCCCCGGCGCCGCCGCAACGCGAGCCCACCCGTCCGGCACCGCCCTCCCATCCGTCGACGCCTCGCCGCGGCGCGGTGCCGGCGCCCGACGACGCCACGATGCATGCGCAATGGGACGCCCATCCCCGCGTCCACGGCCATTTCAGCAACAGCTTCGCCCGCTATTCCGAGCTCGCCCCGCTCTACGCGGCTCAGGGTGTTGGCGACGCCGCCGAGTATCTCGACACCAACATGGTCCGGCTCACTTTCTTCGGGCGGCATCAGGACGGGCATCGCGATCTCGTCGCGCCGTTGCGTCAGGCGGAAGATGCGATGGCCGGGCAAACTGTCTCTCCGCCGATCACCTCCTTCGGCTGCCTCGTTCCCCGGCCGATCCGGGGAACGACCAATCGTCTCAGCAATCACGCGCTCGGCCGCGCCTTCGATCTGAATCCCACCGGCAATCCGCGGATTACCCAGGCGGTCGACTACCTGGTCCTCGCTGCCGCGACCGGCACCGACCTTCACCAGCTTCGCCGCGAGACCGACCCGGCAACCCTGAGCCGCATCAGCCGCGCCTTCCAGGACAGCTTCACCGAGGCTTGGGCCTCCTCGCAGACTCAGCCCGACATCCTGGCCGCGCTGCAAAACCGCGGCACGCGGGAGCGGCTGAACGGCTATGCGCGCCATGGCATCTGCACGCTCTACGTCCCGCTGATCCAGGCGCTCATCGCCGCCGGCCTGGTCTGGGGCGGGGCATGGCCCTCCTCGAGGACTTCATGCATTTCGAGCTTTGGCGATAGAACGTCATGAGGCGGCGGCCATGAGCACGACGATCAGGGAGCGCATCGGCCAGGGGTTGGATGCCGAAGCGCGCTATGGCGACAGGCACTGGGGCTACAGGCGGCCGGGCGGCTTCCTGCCCTTCCAGTTCCAGATTCCGCTGGGCGGCGGCGCGCCGGGTCTTGCGATCCCCATCGGTGGCTACGGCTCGCCCTTCGCCTTCACCCTCCCGCTGGGCTCCACGCCAGCACCAGTCGTTGCCATGCCCGCCATGCCGGTGCCCGTGCCTGTTCCGGTGCCGACGGAGCCGCCGGTGACGGTCGCCTCCGCCGATCTCCCGCTCTATGTCCCGCCGATACAGGCGGCAGATGAGGCGGAAGGAGAGAGCGAAGCGGTGTCCCTGGGCGAGCGGTTGGTCGCCGCAGCTGAAGCCGCCGGGGGCGAGGCGCAAGGTTTTCTGGAGAGCCTTCTCGGCGAAGGGCTCGGCGAGGCCCTCCTCGATGCCTCGGGCCGCCGCATCCGGGCGCCCTCGGCAAGCGCGCTGTTCCATTCCCTTTTGTACCCCCAGTGGGGGCGCCCGCATAATCTCTGGCGGAGCTACGCGGACCGGTTTCGGATTCTCGCCCGTCCGGGCGAGCCCATCGGCAGGATCGTTCCCCTTCCGGGCGATCTCTTCCTCCGGGTTGCCCTCGGCCAGGGCTGGGGTCTCATCGCCGTCGTCGGCTCCCGCGGGCTGCATGGGCATACGCGCCTGGCCGCGCGAGGGCTGTGCTTCGAGGGCTTCCCGCGCCTGCAGCCGGGCGCCTATGTCCATCTCGTCGAGCCCGGGCCGAGATTCCGCGGCTTGGCGAGCCGATTTGCCCGGCGCGTCAGCGATGCCGGCGGCCTCGTGCTGCCCGATACACTGCTGCTGCGGCTCCGTCCGCTCGCCGGCGCGATGGAGGTCAGCGAGGCCGAGCCCGGTGCCGGATCACTTGCCGCATCGCCTTCGGCGGGCGCGCTTCGGGCCGGCGACAGCGGCCCTGCCGTGCGCGAGGTCCAGGCGAAGCTCAACCGAATCCATGCCGACCTGACCGCCCTCGGTCTCGCTGGCCTGGCTGGCTGCCCGCTGCCGGAGGATGGACGGTTCGACGTGCGCATGGCCCAGGCGGTGCTCGCCTTCCAGCTACAGGTCTTCAGCGATCCCGCGCAGTGGGACGGCGTCGTCGGACCGGCGACCCGGGCACAGCTGGATTTGCTCGCCGGGCGCGGCGCGGTGCCGGCGGCCTTGCCCGTCGAGGCGGTCAGCAACGATCCAGACTTCATCCGCTGGGTTCAGACCACGCTGAACCAGGTGATGAATGCCGGATTGACGGTGGACGGAAAATTCGGCGCGCGCACGCGCTCGGCCGTGCGCGCCTTCCAATCCTCTCACGGCCTCACCCCCGATGGCATTGTCGGCGCGCGCACCGAAGCGGCGCTCAGGGGCGGGGGCGGTCCACAGGGCATCCGGCTTCCGACCCGTTGCACTGGGATTCCTGAGCGCCAGACCCTGGATCAGTTCGAGTTCGGCAAGGCCGATGTCCTGCCGCGCCATCAGCCCCAGATCGTCAATCTCGCCTTCTGCATTCTGGCGAGCCAACGCAGCGCGACGCCGATCACGACGCTCACCGCCATCGGCCACACCGATCCGGTGGGCACGGACGAGGAGAACCTGGTCCTCGGCGGCCGCCGGGCCGAGGCCGTGCGCGACCAGATCCTCCAGGCCATCGCCCGCATCTCCGGCCGGCCGGGGCGCCTGACCGTCACCGTCGAATCCCGTGGCGAGCGCGAGCAGCTCCCCGGCGATCCGGGCCGCAGCCGGCGCGTCGAGGTGGTGGTGCCCTTCGCCTTCCCGCGCCATGTTCCGCCACCGCCGCCGCCACCCCCACCGCCGGCACCGACCTCGCAGGAGGCGGCGCTGCGCGCGTTGCTCACCGCCTCGATGGTGCTGACCGGCAACCCGACGGCTCCCTTCATATCGGGCGCGCTGCCTTCGGGGCGCCAGTCCGGCAGATTGTGGGCTTACGACATCGCGCTCTCCGCCGGGGCAATGACGGCGACGAATGTCACCTGCATCATTCCCCATCCCGGCGGCCATTCCCACGCCATGCCGGTGCTGGAGGAAGCGCTCTGGCAAGGGGTCGAGATCGCGCTCAGTGCCGGCGGACGCGCCAGCCTGCCGATCGATCCGCGCTTCCTGATCGGCAGCTTCAACACCAGCTCGGGCTCGATCGCGGCGCGCACCCATCCCATCTGGCGGCTGGCCTCAGATCTCGATATCGGCACCGCCGCCGTCTTCGCCTATGACCTCGCAGATCCCGCCAATCCGCGGCCCGTCACCGACATCTCGACCCTGCGGCCCTCCCAGGGAGGGCAACCGGCGAGCCGGGTCTGGGCGCTGGTCTGCTGCGAGCTGGTGCTGTGCCGCGCGCGCAACGATTTCGAGCCGGCGGGCGTGCTGGATGCCGCACGCCTCTATCCGCTCATCGAGGTGCTGACCAATGCCGAGACCACCACGATCCAGGGGGTGGTCGGCCTTCGCCGGCCGACGACCAGCCCCATGGATCACGGCTGGGCGAATGGCGGGCGGCATCTGGCGGGGCTCTTCACCGACCGCAACAACAATCTGGGCCTGCTGGAGTCGATGCTGTCCCTGGTCGGGGCCAGTGGCGCCGCGATCCCGACCTGGGACGATGTCTTCGACTATGTCGACAAGGACGGCGCGGCCAGCACCCGCCGGCTCGTCATGGTGGACCGGACGCTGACCGCGTCTCGCACCGACATCTCGCATCGCCAGGTGCTCGATCGGGCCCTCGAGGGGAATCTCCCCAGCGTGGTGCTCAAGCTGCCGCGCCAGGGTGCCTTCGACAACGTGCATATCGCGCCGCAGATGGAGGTCGGCCTGTCGATCCTGCTGCTGGGCGGAATTCCGACGACGGCGGTTTCCATGGCGCCGGTCTGCGCACATGACTGTTTCCACATGCATTGGCGCTGGTCGCAGCACCATACGGCGGAGCAGAATCTGGGCTGGGGTCCCTCGGGGCCCTATACCCAGGCAGGCGCGCCGATGGTCCATCCGAACCAGACGGTCACGATGGGCATGACGGCCAGCGTGCCGGGGCTGCGCTACGAAGCGGTCGCAGCATCTCACCCCGCAAATGACTGGATGGTAGTGATGCCCCATGGCAGCGCCTATGCCGTCGAGGTTCGCGTATCGCCGACGGTGCTCCTCGACAAGCTGCTCGACCATCTCGGCCTGCCGGGCTTCGTTCGTTCGGCCATCTCGAGCGTGGTCGGAATCCTGGAGGATCGGGCCTTCGCCTGGTTCTATTTCTTCCAGCAGTTCTGGCCGGCGATCATATCGAGCCCACGCTTCCGCCCGCTCGATACCGTCACGGCGGATCTGCCGTTCCTGACGCGTCTCTAGGGCATGATCCGCTGAGGCGGATCATGCCCTGAAGCCCGCTCGCTCAATCCAGTGGACTCGATCCGGCCCTGGGCGCCATCCTGCGCGCGGGATAATGAGCGGGATGGCCCATGCTGGATCACCTGAAGGCGAACAATCGTGCCTGGGCGGCGCGGAAGGTTGCGAACGATGCCGGCTTCTTCCGGCGCCTCGAAAGCCAGCAGGCGCCGGAATATCTGTGGATCGGTTGCGCCGATAGCCGCGTGCCGGCCAACGAGATCGTCGATCTCGATCCGGGAGAGCTCTTCGTCCATCGCAATGTGGGCAATCTCGCCCCGCCCCAGGACGCGAATTACCTCTCCGTGCTCCAGTTCGCTGTCGATGTGCTGAAAGTGAAGCATGTGCTGGTGGTGGGGCATTACGGCTGCGGCGGGGTGAGTGCGGCGGTGGACGGCCAGCGCCGCGGCCTGGTCGATCACTGGCTCCATCCCATCCGCGAGGTCAACCACGAGCATCGCCATGAGCTGGCGGCGCTGCCCGAGGGCCGCGTCCGCCTCGACAGGCTCTGCGAGCTCAACGTCGTCCGCCAGGTGCGCAATGTCGCCTCCGACGTCTTCGTGCAGGAGGCCTGGGGCCGCGGCCAGCCGCTTCAGGTCCATGGCTGGGTCTATTCGCTCGGCAACGGCCTGGTGAAGGATCTGGAGGTGACGGTGGGCGGGCCCGAGGAGCTGGAGCGTCTCGGCTGACGAGGGGGCGGGAGCCGGGGCCGGCTTGACTTCGGGGCACGGGCAGGCCCAGATAGGGCGATGCGCAAGATTATCTTCCTCATGGCTATCCTCGGGCTTGCCGGTTGCGCGCACCAGGATAAGCCGGCGAGCACCAGCTTCACGCCGGTCGCGGGGAACGGCTTCGTCTACCAGGCCGTCGGGGATGCCGCCTATCCGGAGCACAGCAAGGTCGCGGAAGCCTCACGCATGAAGGCGCTTCAGGACTATCTCGACCAGAATCACCTCTGCCCCCATGGCTATAAGATCACGAGCCGTACGCCCGCCCAGGTGAACGGCAATATCGTGCAGATCACCTATGAGGGCGTCTGCACCTGAGGTGGGCGCTGGGGCTACCGGCTAGGAAACGCTACCTCCCTTCGCTTTGCAGTCGGCGGCCGACATGGCGAAGGTTTCGCCATCCTGCAGCTTGCATTCGACGAGCGCGGCCGGCGCCGGCGCCAGCCTGACGCTGCTGCTGCCACTGCTTCGCGGAGCGGTGGGAGCGGGGCGCGCCGTCGCTTCCGTCTTGGTAGACCTCTGGTTGGTGGGTGTCTGGTTCTTCTTGCTCTGGCTATAGCCCACGCCCGCCCCTGCGCCCGCCGCTCCGACGAGCGCAGCTGCGACGCACCCGCTCGTCCCCAGCAGGAGAACAACCAGCAATGGCAGCAGCATGCGGCGTAGGGAGGACATTCTGCCGACCGTCCAACGCCCGATGCGGACCAATGGTTCCTGGGCCGATCAGCGCGGCAGGAGCTGCTTCGCTGTCGCCCGGATCGTTGCCACGCCTTGGCTGGCGAAGCTCGCCGGACCGTTGTCTGTTCCTGCAGGCATGACCGATGGCGCCGCCAGGCCCTGTGCGGTCTGCTGGGCCGCCGACACGTTTTTGTCGGGCAGGAGCGCGGAGGTGTAGGCGATATAGGCCATCAGCGCTGCGACCTGGCCATTGAGCTGGTCGACTGCCTTCGCCAGCTCGACGACGGCGGCCGCCGGATCCTTGGGATCGATCATGAACTTGGCCCCCCTGGTGGCTCACCGCCCGGGCTCACCGCCAGGGTTCGGCGCTCGCATGCGGCTCCGCCTTGTAGCAGACGGCGGTAAGCCAAAGATGGAGGCCTCTGCCCTGAGGGTCCTCGCTCTAAGCCTTGAGGGGCGGCGCCAGGACCAGCCCGTAGCGCGTCATCACCTCCGCCATTTTCGCCGGCTCGGGGCCACCCGGCCCGCCGACGACATCCGCCACGTCGCGGAAGTACTGCACGCCGATATCCGGCGTCAGAATGATCAGAGCCCGCGCCGGGCGATTATGGGGATTGCTGAAGGCGTGGACGCTGCCGCGCGGGGTATACATGCGCTCGCCCGGCGTCAGGTCGCGGATCTCGTCATCGACCCGATAGCGCAGGATCCCTTCCAGGACATAGACGATCTCTTCGTTGCGGCTGTGGCTATGCGCCGGCGGAACTCGCGCCCCCGGCCCGACCGTCAGCTCGAACATCCCGGACCCCGCGCCCGTCAGGGTCCCGTCCATCAGATAACGGATCTCGAGCTCTCCGATCGTCACGATCGGCTGTTCCTGCGGCTGCATGCCCGCCTCCCATTGCTCCATTCGCCTGTGCAACATGCCTCGAAATGCTCGCCTCCGCCATGGCAAAGGCCATTTCATCGCCCATTTCATCGCCCATTTCATCGATTGTCGGGGGCGGGCGCCGCCCATTATTGTGGCGCTGCCGAGCCGCCTGATTGGAGAGTGGTCGCCATGCAGCCAAGCTTCGCCATCATCGCTGCCGGATGCATCTTGCTGGCAGTCGCAGCGCAGGCGCAGACCTCTACCGACGCTCTGCCTTCGCCCTCCCAGATGGGTGAGCCTGCCCAGCCCGGCGAGCCCGGCCAGGCCACCATCACGCCGCCGCCCATGAATGATCAGCCCGGCAATGCCAGCGCCAAGGGCTCCAATCTCTCCGACATGACGATAACCCGGGATGGGACCGAGGTTCGGGAAACGCCGGACGGTGGTTCGCGATTGGCCGGCTCGATGTCGGAGTCCAAGTGCTGGCCATCGGCACCTCGGGCGGATGGACGCATATCATCGTCGGCGGAACCGATGGATTCGTCAGCTCCCAGGCGGTGAAGTGAGGGTGGGTTCGCAGCCCAGTTGAGAGCCGCGCTCGCCTTCCGCCGATCGGCCGGAGGTCTATTTGCGCAGCCGCGACTCTATGAGCCTCTTGGCCGTCCGGGATTCCCAGTCAAGCCTCGACCAGGGCACCAGCTCATAGGCGTAGAGCGCATGCAGGCCGAGAAAGAGGCCCCATCCGAGCAAGACATTGTAGAACCAGGGACTGCCGGGGGTCGATTTGTCGACCAGCAGGATGACGATATTGGCGATCACATAGACGGTGGCGTGATTGTAGAACAATCGCAGGCTTTGGACCCGCCGCCACGCCCATTGCTCGACCTCGGCATATTCGGCCGCCTCGCGAACCCCGGGACCCGGCAGGATCGTCGCCGGTTCGCTGGCCTGGCCTCTCGTCGGCTTGCGTTCCACCTTGGACACCTCAGACCTGTGGTCCGGTCTGCTCTAGCGGCAAACCCTGGCGATTCTATGGCAAATGCAGGACCACTCTGCATCGAGCCCGTTTCATGACGCTAGCACGAGGTAATGGGCAAGGCGACGGGCGTTTAACAGCGGAGCGAACGCACAATATCGCCACCAATCGGGTGGCCGCTGCCGGACGTCGCGCGGGAAACCGGGTCACAAGCGTAATCTGCGTTAACAACTTCTTTCACAACCGCGCCTGTGGCTCTAACCGGCCACAAAGTCATCGCTTCTTAGACCGATCGACACAAGCATGTAACGCTGCGCGCCTAGGCTACCGTCAAGGGTGCCCTGGCGGCCCCATTCAATCGAAAATGGAGAACATGCATGTACCGCGCATTGACCGCCGCGATCGCTGTCGCCATCGTGGCCGCACCGATCGGCTTCGCCAATTTTCGCGTCACCCAGAACGACGCCGCGGCCGTCGCGACGCTGCGGCCGGGAATGCTGGGTCCCAACAAGACAAGAACCTTCGGCTCGGGCAGCGAGTTCCGCGTCTGCAACGAAGGGTCTCAGCCTCTACGCATGTATGCGTCCAACAACCTGACCAATGTCTCGACGGAGTCGCTCTTGGTGCCGGGGCAATGCGCGCAGGAGACCGGCACGATGATGATCTTCAAGAACGAGGGGTCGGTACCGGTGATGACCTATTCCTACGGCGGCCTGGGCGGACGGCCTGGCCGGGGTCCCGGCCAAGTGAAATAGAGTCGCCCCTCCCGGCGGAAGCGATCTACTTCCGGGGCTCCTGCGGCGGAGGGGCTGGCGGCGGGAGCCCGGACTCGATCTCTCATCGTTGCCGTGATTGGCGTCGACCCGTCGAAGGGCTGAGCCGATAGGCAAAGCGGCCCAAAGCCGGGCATGGCGTCGCGGCCGGCAAGCTCGAAGAAGGCTCCCGGCGCCCATGATCAGCCGGCGGCAGCGTCCCCAGCGGTCCCACGGATCTGAACCGGCCTTCCCCCGCCGGCAATCGGCCGTCAGCTGAGATCTTTGCCGGTCAGGACTTCCGCGCGACCCTCCTGGCAGGCTTCTTCGCGGTCTTCTTCGCCGCCTTTCTCGCCGGCCTCTTCGACCTGACGGCCTTCGGCCGCTCCTCCTCCTGAGTGGCGTGGAGCCGCCTGACACCCTCCCGCAGTCTCTCTCTCAGCCCCTCCTCGTCGAGGGCCTCGTGAACCAGCGCGCGGAGCCTGCGATTGACTTCGCCCGGACAGGTCAAGATGTCTCCGTGACCGCCCTGCCCCAGCAGCTTGAGAGCCCAGAGGTCGGTGAGCGAACTGAGCGGGTATTGCCGCAGAGTCCAGCTCCAGCCCTTCTCCGGACCGGGACGGTCATCGATGAAATCCTCGATGACATATTCCAGAGTCAGCGATTTGAAGGGCCAGGGCTTGGCTTTCGATGTCTGTTTCATGGTCGCGTTCCCTCCTTTTGAGTCGGGACTTGCCTGGTGACAGCGAGATGGCCTAGCCAACCAGTGCGCGCATTGAGGCCGCGCGGTCGCCCGAACACTCAGTTATGCGCTCAAAAAGAGGAACATGTCACCCCTCCCCCTGCGAACGGCCGATGGCTTAGAAAGGGGCTTGCCTGGCACGGAGGCCAAACTGGCCGGGCCGGCCGCCAGGCGTCCGACATGACGGAGGTGGTCCATGGTAGCTGTTCGCGAACCCATTCTGCATCCCGTGGCAATCGACGATCTGCGTCCGACGAGATCACGGTCGGAATGCGCGAGGTCGAGGCCATGCGCAAGGCATGGCGCGCTAGGCAGGGCGACAAGGCGGCGGAGTTCCTCGGCCGGCACATGATTCCGGTGATCGTGGGGCCGAGAGACCGCTATTACGTCATCGACCACCATCATCTGGCGCGCGCGCTCCATGAGGAAGGCGTCGAGAAGGTTTTCGTCACCGTCATTGCGAATTTGAGATTGCTGGAGCGCGCGTCCTTCTGGTTCGTGCTGGACAACCACAATTGGATGCACCCCTTCGACGATAGGGGCCGGCGCCGCCGCTATGAGGATATTCCGACATCCGTCAGGGATCTGGTCGACGATCCTTTCCGCTCGCTCGCCGGTGAGCTACGCCGCGCCGGCGGCTTCGCCAAGGACACGACGCCGTTCAGCGAGTTTCTGTGGGCCGACTTCCTTCGCCGGCGGATGAGGCGCAAGTTCGTGGAGAAGGACTTCGGGGGGGCCCTGAAGCAGGCGCTCAAGCTCGCACGGACCGAAGACGCCGACTACCTGCCTGGCTGGTGCGGGCCGGTTCCGCGGTGACTACAGCGAACCGCGTGCCGGCCTTCTCTGAAATCCGGCAGGAGGGGGAGGTGCCAATCCCTTGCGATGTTCCGCGGCATCTGTCGGATTTGCCGGGAATAAAAATCGACTCCCCGCCGTTCTGCAGAGAGGAAGCACCGGTCGCCATCGATGTTGCAGGGCCGAGTCAGCCGCTCGATGTATTTCCCAGGAGACCACCCATGACAGGACGTCGGGTAGAACCCCACCGCACCCGCGCCGCGCTGCGCGAGGAAGCTCAGAGCCTTCTCGATGTTGCCATTCGCTCGCGCGCACCGGAGGCGCGCAAGCATCTGCTCCTGGGCGCCTTCGAGCTCATCCAGCGGGCGGAGATGATATCCGAGCCGCCCGAGGCGCCTGCCCTGGAAGTTCCGCTGGGCTAGGATCGCCGCCTCCTCACGCATCCCGTGATGGCGGGAGTCCCCGGGGGCGCGACACCTCGTGGTTTGCCCTCGCCGGGCCGGCGGCGCCTGGCGCCGCCGCGGGGGCCGACATGGCTATCGCTTCTCCCGGTGTCTCTGGACTAAGCTATTGGCTCACCGGTCACCGAGAGGGGGAAGCGCCCAGGGGAGCCACCATGCGACCAAGCCTTGCGATGCTCGCCGCGGGATGCCTCCTGCTGGCGGCTGCGGCACAAGCCCAGACCATCCCGAATCAGCCGGAAACGCCGCCGGCCTCCACCGGCGAAACCTTGGCGTCGCCCGACGAGGCCAACCAGCTGAACAGCGCGCCCATCACACCGGCCCCCTCCCTCGATCAGCCGGGCAATCCCGGCAGCCCGAACTCCAATCTCGTCGATATGATCGTGACCCGCGACGGGACCGAGGTCCGGGAGACACCGGATGCCACGGCGCGGTTGCTGGGTCGTCTCGATACCGGCACGCAGGTGCTCGTCATCGGCAGTGCGGACGGATGGTCGCATGTGCTGGTCGGCGGCACGGACGGATTCGTCCATTCTGATTCACTGAAGAAGTAGGTCGCCCACGGCCCGGCCGAACGGAACACCGCAATCGCGGGCCGCCCAAATTCTCCTATCCCTGACCGCTTGCTGCCAGTGCCACCTTGACGCCGGTGCCGGCCCCAGCTTCATGATTGTGGCAATCGGCGCAAAATCATCGGCGCAAAGACAAGGGGGAGCGCGCATGTCGAGCTATCGCATGCCGGCGGAAGGCGCCAGCTGGATCGATCTCAGAAAGGAGGTCCACGGCCTCAAGGCCGGGGACATCGACTGGGCCCACGGCGCCTTCTACTACCATTGGCCCGAGCCGGGCGGCGACATCCATGCCACAGCCATGGCGGTCAGCAACCAGTTCTTCAACGATCAATGGCTGGGCAGATACAACCAGCCGAGCTTCAACCGCCTGTTGAGCGAGATCGAGGGGATGGTGCTGGGGATCGTGGGGGCGCCGGAGGGCGCCCATTGCTGCCTCACCACCGGCGGCACCGAATCCATCATCCTGGCCATGAAGACGGCACGGGACTGGGCGGCCGCCACCCGTCCGGCCCGGGGCCGGCCCCGCATCATCCTGCCGCGCTCCGCCCATCCCGCCTTCAACAAGGCGGCAGCGCTCCTCGGCCTGGAAGCCGTGAGGCTGCCCCAGGGTCCCGATTGGCGCGCCGATGTCGCGGCGATGGCCGCCGAGGTGACCCCCGACACCATCGCCATCGTGGGCTCCGCGCCCAGCTGGCCCCATGGTCTCATCGATCCGATTCCCGCCATGGCGGCGATTGCCCGCGAACACGGGCTCTGGTGCCATGTCGATGGCTGCATCGGTGGCTATCTCCTGCCCTTCTTCCGGGCCGCCGGCGCGCCCGTCCCGCCCTGGGGCTTCGAGATCGAAGGTGTCCGCTCGCTCTCCGCCGATCTGCACAAATTCGGCTTCACCCCCAACGGCATGTCCTCCCTCATCCTGCGCCACGGCGAGGATCGGGAGTTCCTGCGCTTTTCCTTCGGTGGCTGGCCCTGCGGCCCCTATGCGACGGAATGCCTGGTCGGGACCCGCCCCGCCCGCGCGGCGGCTGCGGCCTGGGCGGTGATGCGCCGCCTGGGACATGCGGGCTATGTCGAGTTGGCACGCCGGACCCTGGCCACGACCCGAAAGCTGGTCGAGGGGCTGGCTGCCATCGGCGACCTCGAGCCTCTGGCGCCGCCGGAATCGGGCGTGCTGCTGGTGATTTCCCGGAGCCTCGACATCTTCGCGGTCAGCGAAGGCTTGAAGAAGCGGGGCTTTCCCCACGGCCGGGTGCTGGAGCCCGAGGGCCTGCATTTCGTGATGAACCCGGTGGAAGACAGCGCACCGGTCGATGCGCTGCTTGCGGCCTTCGCCGCCTCCGTCGCCGAGGTGCGCGGAGGCAGCCTGACGCGCCAATCCGCGCAAGCCTCCTATGTCTAGAGCGGACCACGGCGTTCATCAGCCGTGAGCGCACGACCGATATCCTTCGAACCCTATTGGTGGCGGGTCGCGGCGCCCGAGCCCGCGGCTCCTGTTGCCCTCGCGCAGCACTATGACGTCGCCATTGTCGGGTCGGGCTATACGGGATTGCGCGCGGCGATCGAGCTGCTGCGGGCCGGGCGCAGCGTCGTCGTGCTGGAGCGCGAAGATCCGGGATTCGGCGCTTCGCGGCGCAATGCCGGCTATCTCGGGCGCGGGCTGAAGAAGGCCTTTCCGAAGCTCCGCGAGAAATACGGCGCGACCTACGCGCGGGCCGCTTATGCCGAGGCGGGCGAAGCTTTTCGCTCGACCCTGGAGTTCATCGAGAAGGAAGGCATCGATTGCCACCTCCAGCGCTGCGGGCGCTATATCGCCGCAAGCTCTGCGCGGCACTACGAAGAGCTCGCTGGCGAGATGGAGGTGATGAAGCGCGAGTTCGGCTATGAGTTCAGCCTCGTTCCCCGGAGCCGCCAGCGCGAGGAGTTCGCGAGCGATGCCTATCACGGCGGCGCGGTGCTCCCGGCCCTCGGCTCGCTCCATCCGGGCCTCTATCACAAGGGCCTCCTGGAGCTGGTTCTCCGGCTCGGCGGCGCCGTCAGTGGCCGCACGGAGGTGACGGGTATCGAATCCGGGAAGGACAGCGTCTCGCTCTCGACCAGTCGCGGATCGATCCTGGCCGGAGAGGCGATCATCGCGACCAACGGCTATACGCCACCGGGCTTCGCCTGGCATGCCCGGCGCCTCATCCCCTTCACCGCCTATATGGCGGCGACCGAGCCGCTGCCCGACGAGCGCTTCGCATCGCTCATCCCGGCGGGCCGCACGGTGCTGGATACGAACTTCAACATCGACTTCTTCAGGCCGGCGCCGGATTCGAACCGGATTCTGTTCGGCGGCGCGACGGGTAGCGGCCTCAGCGACAATCGGGCCATCGCCGCGCGGCTGAAGCGGATTCTGGCGAGTGTTCTCCCCCAGCTCAGCGATGTCGCACTCGACCATGTCTGGACCGGCAAATGCGCCGGCACCTTCGACTATCTGCCGCATATGGGACGAGGCGATCGGGTCTGGTACGCGCTTGGCTACAATTTCGGCGGGGTGGCGATGGGCAGCCATCTCGGTGCCAGGCTCGCGCGCAGGATCATGGATCCCGCCGAAGGGGAATCGGTTTTCGAGCAGCACACGTTTCCGACCATGCCGTTCTATCGCGGCAAGCCGTGGTTCCTGCCGCTGGCCATGAAATGGTTCGACTTCAAGGACGGCAAGGCGCGCTCGGGGCGCGCCGGCCGGCGGGAAGCGCAGCGTGAGTTAGCTACGGTTTGTGGGTCACGCGGGCGTAGGAGACGGTGATGATCTCCTTCTGGCCGGCCCTCTTCACCGAGGTGATCGTGGCGTCCTCGAAGGTGTAGGAGCGGCCGCCCATATCGAGCACCATCTTCGGGATATGCTGTCCCGTGCTCGCGAACTGCGCCGGCTTCGGCGATGCGGAATCCGCAAGCTTGGTGATCGTGAAATCGTGGAGCGCCACTTTGCCGGTGCCGCCGCCGCTTCCGGCCGAAGCCATGCTCGTGGCCTTGCCCGTACCCCAGCTGAAGCTGTCGACGACGATCCAGTCCTTGTGCTTGTCCTCGGTCGACGCGCCCCTGACACCGGCGATCTGCAGATAGCTGTCGACGGCCGCAAAGGCGCTGTGGATCGAAAGACCCGCCGTGAGAAGGAGGCTCGAAGCGAGAATGAACGCGCCGGCGCGGCGCTTCATGAAGCCCGTCATGGGAAACCCCGGCCACGGTTACCCATGAATTCTACCGCAGAACCGCTCCATTCAGAAGATCTAAGTAATCACAACAAATGTATGAAATAGTGAGTGCAGTTTCAGTCAGGAATAGCCGGCTCGAAGCCTCCGCCTCGTTGCAAGGTTGCGTGCCGGGTATAGTGGAGCGAGGAGTGATCGTTGCGCATCGAGATTTTCACGATGGGGCGGAGGCACGCAAATGTCGGCAACTGACGCCGCGCTGCTCACGGAATATCGGCAGATCGGTACGAGCACCTGGTCGGATGTTCTGGATGAGATAGGCATAGAAGGCGTTGTCGGCGGGCTCGTTCGTCGAAGTGGAGCGGGGCGATTTGCCGGCTTTGCGGTGACCGCGAAGGCAAAGGCTGGTCCGCTTGGGAGCTTCAAGCGCGAAGCCTTCGCCGTCGGGCAGATGATCGACGCCGTCGGTCCGGGCGAGGTGCTCGCCATCGATGTCGGCGGAGCGGAGGTATCGACGTTCGGTGGACTCGCATCGCTTGCTACGAAGATCAGAGGGGTCGCGGCGGTCGTCATCGACGGCGCCTGCCGGGATGCCGAGGAAGTATGCGAAACCGGTCTGTGGCTGGCCAGCCGCCACGTCACGCCCAGATCGGGAAAGAAGCGCATCGATGTGGAGCATATCGGTCAACCGATCTCCATCAGCGGCGTGAGTGTCGCTCCCGGCGATCTGATTGTCGGAGACGAGACGGGGATCATCGTGGTTCCGCGCCGCTATCAGCAAGAGGCCCTCGCGGTCGCCAGACGAATGATATCGATGGATCAGGAGATCGAACGCGCCCTCAGGGCCGGAACCTCCTTTCGAGAAGCGGCGCGGAAGGCGAATTACCTGTGAGGTCCCGGCAGACCTCGTGAGCTGCGATGTAGTCTACCCGGCCTCGGTGCTCTCCGATGACACCTTTTCCTCGGTTCCGATCCTGTCAGTGGAGCGGCATCGGGCACCGTGGGCCGCGACCTACGTTGTAGCTCTGTGATGTGAGCGCACTGAAGATGGTTCAGCGCTGAGAACGCTAGGGCAACGCATCAGCCGCTGCGGCCCATGCTGCAACGCGAGCCACGCAAGCAGGTAGACTGTCTCGGATTTCGTAGACCCACAACCTGAGAACGTCCCATCCCGTCTCGATGAGCCGCAGATTCCTTAGCTGGTCTCTGCGAATAAGCTCTCCATCCCAATCACGGTGATATCGTTCGCCGTCAACTTCAATGTCAAGTCGCCTCCCATTAGGACGTATCAGGGCGAGATCAAGATCATATTGATCCACGTTGTACTGCGGTACTGTGCGGAGACCAGCGTCTACAAGCGCGGTATAGAGAACCTTTTCCCAATCGGACACACGCTCCGGACGGGCGACAGGTGGATAGTCCCGATTCCCGCTATCGGGTGCCGTCGTCGAGACTGGCCGCGGTCCGGGTCTGGCGTGATCAGTGACATAACGGGCGAAGGCGCTCAGATACTCCGCATCGCTTGATGCACAAGCCGCGGCATCTCCGACGACGAGCGCACCACGAGCTCGGGTAATGCCAACGTTGAAGATGTTGCCCTGGCTCCTGAGAAATGCAGCCGCGCCAACAGGAATACCGCGCGACACCACTGGCGAGAATACGATCAGATCCCGCTCGTCTCCCTGAAATTTGTGCGCCGTCTCGCAAATGAAGTTGCGAGTGGCGAGCACTGGCGCGAGCGCATCATCCCGGGTCACCAACTCCTCGATCAGTTTCGCTTGTGCTCGGAAAGGAGTCACCACGCCCATTTCGCCTGGAAACCGTTGCATGATCGCGATCCTTCGTAGTTCTTCGACGACTGCTGCTGCTTCCGTTTGGTTGATAGCCCCTCCTGTGGGCGGGCGTATGGTGTTTCCCGCCACATTTACCCATCGGATGGCGGGTCCCTCGGGTCTCCGCAAGCGTCGGTATTCCGTCGCGACGCCGGCTCGAGGCGAGAGTTCACCGCGCGCGCCCCTTCACCACGGCGATCTCGGTCTGATTAAGCGGGCGCGCGTCTACGGCGCGCAGATATTGCGGGCGCGCCCGGGCTATACTATCGCGCATGTGCGAATGACCGAAACCTTCAAGGATCCGGCTGACCTCGAGCACTTACTAGATGGCTTGCGCAAGTCGGGACCGCCGGGATGACCGCGCTCTTTTCCGCTACTGGCACTTCGGCGACGTGGCGAGGTGCGAGAACGAGGTCCGCTCGAACCTGGAAGCGGACATGCGCTGGAAGCCGTCTCACATCAGAGGCGGGCGCAGGCACGGTTGGGCCGCCCG
>DATFRE010000328.1:0-7794 GCA_035263545.1 Dongiaceae bacterium | reverse complement strand
GCCGCTCTGGCGGACGAGAAGAATGTGACCTTGGACGACCAGACCGCGATCGCGGTCTCCATCTATAACCAGGATCTGGCGCTGGTGCGCGATCAGCGCACGATCCCGCTGGTGAAGGGCGAGAACGACATCGCCTTCATCGATGTCAGCGGCCAGATCCGCCCGCAGACGGCGCTGCTAAAATCGAGCGCCGGCCCCCTCGACGTGCTGGAGCAGAATTTCGACTTCGACCTTCTGACTCCGCAGAAGCTCCTGGAGAAATCCGTCGGCAGCACGGTCCGGGTGATCCGCATCGATCCCGATACCGGCGATGAGATCGTGCAGGAGGCCAAGGTGCTGAGCGTCGCCGATGGCGTCGTGCTGCAGATCGGCGATCGCATCGAGACCAGCGTGCCCGGTCGCATCGTCTTCTCCGAGGTGCCGCCCAATCTGCACTCCCGCCCGACCCTCATCACCAGGCTCACCAGCCAGACGGCGGGCAATATCCCGGTCGAGCTCGCCTATCTCACCGGCGGCCTCGGCTGGAGCGCCGATTACGTCGCCGAGCTTTCCCCCGACGAGAGCAGCATCGAGCTCAAGGGCTGGGTGACGCTCACCAATACCAGCGGCACGACCTATCGCAACGCCAAGCTGCAGCTCGTCGCCGGCGAGGTGAACCAGGTGCAGCAGGCCATGGCGAAGCAGCTGCCCATGGCGGCCATGACCGAAGCGGCGCCGGCGCAGCCCGCCATGACCGAGCAGGCGATGTTCGAATATCACCTCTATACCCTCGACCGGCCGACCACCATCGCCCAGAACCAGACCAAGCAGGTGGAGCTGCTGACCGGCCATGGCGTGCCGGTGCACAAGGAGTATCGCTTCGACAATGTTGTGAACAACTTCAACACCCGCTACGGCGAGGGCCAGCGCGTCAATGCCGATGTGCGCCTCATCTTCGAGAACACCGAGGCTTCGAAGCTCGGCATCCCGTTGCCGAAGGGGATCGTGCGCGTCTACAAGGCGGACAATGCGGGCAATGCGATCTTCGTCGGCGAGGATTCCATCGACCACACGCCGAAAAATGAGACGGTGAAGCTCGTCCTCGGCCAGGCCTTCGACATCACCGCGCGGGGCAAGCAGACCGATTTCTCGGTCATCGCCGACGAGATCTATGAGAGCGCCTATGAGATCGAGTTCAAGAACGCCAAGAAGGAGCCGGTGACCGTCACCATGTCCCAATACCTGCCCGGCGAATGGACGGTCCTCTCGGAAAGCGCCCCCCATGTGAAGGCCGATGCCTCGACCGCCAATTGGGACGTCACCATCCCCCCCGAAGGCTCCAAGAAGCTCACCTTCAAGGTGCGGGTGAAGTACTAGCGCACTGCAGCGGAGGGCGTTTGGTGGGCAAGTAGCCTCACCTAAACAAAGGGGAGCTCGTGGCCTGGCGAGTGAGAAGCCATGCCGAGGGCAGAACTGAGAAGTTGCGCAGTCATCACATACCGAAAGCGAGGGTTGGCAAGCTTTTCTTTATAGTCCGGAAGACCCAGATAAGGTTGCACAGTAGGTACCTGAACGAGAATCTCATGGGTGGAACGGTCAGGCACCGGCCCTACGTGCCGATCGACCAGCACGAAATTGGCGCAGCGATCTTTAATCGTCGGCTTGTCAAACGTGTCTAATTCCAACTCATGGGCGAAGTCGTTCCGAATGTTTTTGAGGTTAGTCAAGTCTTTATACGCATCATCAGAAAGAAGACCCAATAAATATGCTAGATCTATTTTTGTTTTGAAGGAGCCGAGCGGACCGCTTGGTCGAAACAGGAAATCTGACGCCTCTTTGTTCTGCTTCTTCATAATCGATTTTAGAGCCTGCTCAAGCCTTCGCTCGATTATTGATCCGGCCACAATCCCGGCGGCTCTGTCGGAATCATACTCAACTTGTTCGAATGGATCTGGGCCGATATGGCTATCGCCCTCGCCATAGTAATAGAACCCCAACCCGGCCGTCGTAAGCAGGAAACCGTCGCCACTAAGCGATGTTGCGTTTCCTGGTAGCGAGGAGAGTTTGTCCTCCGGGCTAGTGATCGCGGGGGTCCGAATCAGATGTCGGGCTATGTTTCCAGCTTCATGACGGGGAAACCCAAACCCGGACCAGCCCAACCCTGGATGCCGAAGCCAGAGCGTCGCAAACTTGTTGGTCGAATCAGGAAGGACGTACCAGCGCGGATTGTGGGCGGCCAACGGGTGAACGCCATCGGGCATGTTCGTGATGACCGGCTCAAGCATCTTTCCGCGAGCAGCTCCTAGGGCACCGATTATTGCCTCAACGGAGGCGGTATCCGTAGCCATGATCCAGACTGGAGCTCCGCCTTCTGTGAATGTCAGTGTGACGCTGCGGCCATCCTCGGCGGTTGTGGCTTCCACGTTGATGCGTGCAATTGGCGCGTTCCCTTTCGGCGGCTCCTCACTCATGGCATTTTCCCCCTGACGGAATAGACGACAAAAGCCAGCTATTCTTTCGGCACGCCCTTGGTCGTCGAATATTCGAAATGCAGCGCCTCGCCCGGATGGACGAGGGGGTAGATCGCATGGGCCGCCATGGCGGCCTCGGAGAAGCCGCAGAGGATGAGCTTAAGCTTGCCGGGATAAGTCGCGATATCGCCGATGGCGAAGATGCCGGGCCGGCTCGTGGCGCAGGTCGCGGGATCGATCTTGATGTGATGGCGCTCGAGCTCCAGCCCCCATTCGGCGATGGGCCCCAGATTCATCGCCAGGCCGAAGAAGGGCAGCAGGGCATCGGCTTCGAGCCGGCGGGTCGCACCCTCCAGCGTTGCCACGGTCACCGCCGTGATCCCCTTGTCGTGCCCCTCGATGCCGGCGAGCTGATAGGGGACCACCATCTCGATCTTGCCGGCCTTGGCCAGCGCCTCCATCCGGCTGACGCTTTCAGGTGCCGCGCGGAATTTCGGCCGGCGATGCACCATGTAGACCGCCGCGGCGACCTCGGCGAGGGAGATCGCCCAGTCCACCGCCGAATCGCCGCCGCCGGCGATGACGATGCGCCGGCCGCTGAAATCCTCGCGCCGTTTCACGAGATAGAAGACGCCCCGGCCTTCATACTTTTCGATGCCCTCCAGCGGCGGCTTGTTGGGGCCGAAGGCGCCGACCCCGGCGGCGATGATCACCGCGCGCGCCGAAATCGTGCTGCCATCGTCGAGTCGGACGAGCCAGCCCTCCCCCGCGCCATTGCCATCGCCGCGCGGGGCAAGCTGCTCGACGCGTCGGCCCAGGTGATAGACCGGATGGAAGGGGGCGGCCTGGTGCTCGAGCTTGGCGATCAGCTCCACCGCATCGATCGCGGGATAGGCCGGGATGTCGTAGATCGGCTTCTCCGGATAGAGCGCGGCGCATTGCCCGCCGGTCATGTCGAGGGCGTCGACCACATGGCAATGCATCTTCAGCATGCCGCATTCGAAGACCGCGAACAGGCCGACCGGGCCTGCGCCGATGATGCAGATATCCGTCCGATGCTCCGCCGCCATGGAACTCCCCGCCTCGAAGGGGCCTAACATGGCCGGCCCCTTCCGGCGATGCAAGATGGCCGGCTCGTCGCGCGGCGTTGGGAATTGCCGCCCATTGCCGCCCTGGGTCGCGGCCGCTACAACCGGCCAGGATGCGGCGTGCAGCAACCCCCGATTCGATCGCCGAGTGCATGATCGACCTCCTCGACGAGGCGGCGACGGCTCGGCTCGCCCGGCGGGTGGCGGCGCTGGCGCGGCCCGGCGATGTGGTGGCGCTGAGCGGCGATCTCGGCACCGGCAAGACGCTCTTCGCTCGCGCCTTCATCGGCGAGGAGGATGTGCCGAGCCCGACCTTCACTTTGGTCCAGATCTATGACCGGCCCATGGGCCGCGTCTGGCATTTCGACCTCTACCGCCTGAAATCTCCCGAGGAGGCGATCGAGCTCGATATCGAGGATGCCTTCGCCGAGGGGATCTCGCTGATCGAATGGCCGGAGCGGCTGGGGGGATTCCTGCCCGTGGAGCGCCTCGATATCGGCCTCGAATTTGCCGGCGCCCCCACGGCGCGCCGCGCCCGGCTCGAGGGCCGCGGGCGCTGGGCCCGGCTCCTGCCGGAGATCGCGCCCCGGGAGGGCCACCGATGAGCACAGCGCGGGCCGGTGAGATCGCAAGATTCCTGGCCGGCGCCGGCTGGGGTGGCGCCGCCCGCCGCCCGCTCACCGGCGATGCCTCCTTCCGCCGCTACGAGCGCCTCGCGCGCGGCGACGAGACCGCGATCCTCATGGATGCGCCGCCGCCCGAGAATGTCGGGCGCTTCCTGGCCGTCGCCGAGCTGCTTCGCGAGGCTGGCTTCGCCGTGCCCGCGATCCGCGCCGCCGACGATACGGCCGGTCTCTTGCTGCTGGAGGATTTCGGCGACGACACCTATACCCGGCTCCTGGCGCGTGGCGAATCCGAGGTGCCGCTCTACGAGCTCGCGACCGATCTCCTGATCGAGCTGCGTCGGCGCCTTCCGATCGAACGGCTCTCCGCTCTGCCGCTCTTCGACGAGGCCCGCATGATCGAGGGGCTCAATCGCTTCATCGAGTGGTACTGGCCCGCGGTCGAGGGTGCGCCAGCCCCGGCCGCGGCGGCGGAGTCCTTCTTTGCCGCCTGGCATGCGGTGCTGCCGCTCTGGGAGCGGGTCCCCGCCGGACTCGTCCACTACGACTACCATGTCGACAATCTCATCATGCTGGCCGGTCGCGAGGGTATGGCCGCGGTCGGGCTGCTCGACTTCCAGGACGCGATGCGCGGGCCGGTCGGATTCGATCTCGTCTCCCTCATCGACGATGCCCGGCGCGATGTGTCGCCGGCTCTCGGCGCGCGTCTGGTCGAGCGCTATCTCGCCGCCTTGCCCGATCTCGACCGCGACGGCTTCTCAGCCGCCTATGCGCTCTCCGGCGCCCAGCGCGACACCCGGATCCTCGGCAATTTCGCCCGGCTCTTGAAGCGCGACGGCAAGCCCGGCTATCTCGTCCATGTGCCGCGGGTCTGGCGCCAGCTCGAAGCCCAGCTCCGCCACCCGGCCCTCGCCCCCGTCGCAAGCTGGTTCGCACAGCACATGCCGCCCGCACGCCGCCGCACTCCGGAGGCGGCATAGGAATGATCGAGCATTGCACCGATTGCTTATTTTCCGTCATTCCTGCTTTCGCGGGAATGACGAATTGGAGCAGGAAGCCCTAATGGATCGAAGCGCCATCCCCCAATCCGCCATGGTGATGGCCGCGGGCCTCGCGACGCGGATGCGCCCGCTGAGCCTCGAGCGGCCGAAGGCGCTGATGGAGGTCGCGGGCAAGACCCTGCTCGACCATGCCCTCGACCGCCTGGCGGGGGTGGGCGTCGCGCGCGCCGTGGTGAATACCCATCACCTCGCCGGCCAGATCGAGCGCCATCTCGCGGGCCGGAAGCGCCCGGCGATCACTCTCTCCCACGAGCCCGAGATTCTCGAGAGCGGCGGCGGCATCGCCCAGGCGCTGCCCCTGCTGGGGCCACAGGCCTTCTATGTCGTCAATGCCAAGATCGTCTGGCGCGGCGGCCGGGGCGAGGCACTCCGGCGTCTCGCCGAGACCTGGGATGACGCGCGCATGGACGGGCTTCTCCTGCTTCATCCCACGGTCAGCGCCGTGGGCTATGAGGGCGCCGGCGATTTCAACATGGACCAGCTCGGCCGGATCGCCTTCCGCGATCCGCGCGAGGTGGCGCCCTTCGTCTTCGCGAGCATCCAGATCCTGCATCCCCGGCTCTTCGAAGGCACGCCGGCCCCAGAAGCCAAAGGGGCTGCCTTCCCGATCCATCCGCTCTGGCGCCGCGCCATCGAGGCGGGGCGCCTCTATGGGCTGCGCCATGACGGCGAGTGGTATCACGTCGCGACGCCCGAGGGCCTGGCCGCGGCGCAGGCGGGGCTCGAAATCGGCGCCGGTGCAGAGAGCGCGTGAGCCGCGGCCGCCCTCATGTCTTCACCATCCCCGCCGGCATCGGCTTCACCGAGGCGCTGGCGGCAAGGCTGCTCGACGAGACCGCGGGCGATCCGCTGGCGCTTGCCGGCTATCGCGTGCTCCTGCCGACGCGCCGGGCCTGCCGCGCGCTGCAAGAAGCTTTCCTCCGCCGGAGCGAAGGAAGGCCGCTGCTGCTGCCGCGGCTGGAGCCCCTGGGCGATATCGATGCCGATGAGCTGATCCTCGCCGGCGGCGATGAAGCCGGCGGGGAGGGCCTCGATTTCGATCTCCCGCCGGCTATCGTACCGCTGCGCCGCCAGCTGTTGCTGACCCGCGCCATCATCGCTGCCAGCCCCAATTTCGGCAGCCGGCCGCTGGTGGTGGATCAGGCCGCGCGACTCGCCACGGAGCTCGCCCAGCTTCTCGACCAGATGGCGACGGAGCGCGTGGGCTTCGCGGGGCTGTCGGAGATCGCCGGCGACAATGCCGAGCACTGGCAGCGCACCGTCGACTTCCTGAAGATCCTGTCGGTCACCTGGCCGACCATGCTTGAAATCGAGGGCGCCATGGATCCGGCGGAGCGGCGCAACCGTCTGCTGGCCGCCGAGGGCGAGCGCCTCAAGCGCCGCCCGCCCAAGACGCCGCTCATCGCCGCGGGCTCCACCGGCAGCATTCCGGCGACCGCCGAGCTGCTCGCGGTCATCGCCGGGTTGCCCAAGGGGCGCGTCGTTCTCCCCGGCCTCGACCGCGAAGCCGACGAGGTGAGCTGGGCCGCCATCGAGGAGGATCCCGTCCATCCCCAGCATGCCATGGCCCTGCTGCTGAAGCGCTTCGGCCTCGCACCGGCGGAGGTGGCGGAATGGCCGGTGGAGGGGCTTGCCATGCCGCCGCTAAGCCGCCGGCGCCTGATCAACGAGGCGCTCCGCCCCGCGGCGACCACCGCGGCTTGGGGCGAGCTCACCCGGGGTAGCAGTGGCGAGATCGATCCGCAAAAAGCCGAGCTGGCGCTGCGCGGGATCGAGCGCATCGATTGCCCGACGGCCGAGGAGGAGGCAGGCGTGATCGCGCTCCGCCTGCGCCAGGCCCTGGAGATTCCGGGCCAGCGCGCCGCACTGGTCACGCCCGACCGGCTGCTGGCGCGGCGGGTCGCCGGCGAGCTCAGGCGCTGGAACATCGAGATCGACGATTCCGCCGGCCGTCCGCTGGCGGCTACACCCCCAGCGGTGTTCCTGCGGCTGGCGGCGGCGCTGATCGCCGAGCAGGCGGCGCCGGCCACCTTGTTGGCTCTGCTGAAGCATCCGCTTGCCGCAGCGGGCGAGGCACCCGCCCAGTGCCGGCGTCTCGCCCGCCGGCTGGAGCGCGACCTCCTGCGCGGTCCCCGGCCGCGGCCGGGCCTCGCGACCCTCGCTCGGGCGCCCGGAACGACGCCGGCGGCGCGGGCTCTTCTCGGGCGGATCGCGGCGGCGGCCGATGACCTGACGAAGGCCATGGAACGCCGCGCGGCGCTGCCGCGCGATCTCCTGGCCGCCCATATCGCCTTCGCCCAGGCGCTTGCCGCAAGCGACAGCGGGCGGGGTGAGGCGCGGCTCTGGGCGGGAGAGGCGGGCGAGGCGCTGGCCGAGTTTCTGGCCGAGCTTTCCGAGGCGCTGGCGGATGTTCCGCCCATCGAAGGCCGGCGCTGGCCCGCGCTGCTGGATAGCCTGATGGGGGCCCGTGTCCTGCGGCCACGCTTCGGCCGCCATCCCCGGCTTGCCATCTGGGGCCCGCTGGAAGCCCGCCTGCAGAGCGCCGATCTCGTGATCCTCGGCGGGCTCAATG
>DATFRE010000327.1:0-11247 GCA_035263545.1 Dongiaceae bacterium | reverse complement strand
AGGCCCACTTCACGCTCCTGCTCGGCGCTCTCTCCTTCGGACTCTTTCGCGAGGTCGTGCAGCCGCATGCTTGGAGGCGGACCGTGCGTGCCGAGTTTCAACGGCTGCTCCGACAGTCTGTCGGCGGCGGACTCTCGACCGTGCTCGTAACCGCCGCTCTGGTCGGCGTCGCGCTCGTCAATCAGACTCTCTACTGGCTCATCCAGGCCGGGCAGCAGAATCTTATCGGCTCCATGCTGGTCAACGGGCTCGTTCGCGGGATCGGACCGGTTCTGGTGGGATTGATCCTGCTGGGCCGAAGCGGCATGCCGATGGTGGCTCAGCTCGTGGGTGCCCGGGCCGGCGGTCAGGTACACGCCATGGAGGCGCAAGGTCTCGATCCCTTTCTCCTGCTGGTGCTGCCGCGCTCCTTCGCCCTGGCGATCGCCTCCTTCACGCTCACCGTCATCTTCATCGCCGTCGCGCTGGTGACGGGATTCATCGCCGACACATTGCTCCAGTCTTCGACTGTGACCTTTGGGGGCTTCCTCCGCGAGATGGAGGGGGCCCTGGTGGTCGCGGATATTGTGGTCTTTCCGATCAAGGCGTCCGGCATCGGCCACCTGATCGCCCTGACGGCGGGAATAACGGCTCTCGAGGGAGACCGATACGCGACCACTGCCAATCTTCTGCCCCAGGCCTTCGTACGCGGTATCCTCGTCATCATTACCTTCAATGTCGCTCTTACCCTGGTAACCTGAACCATGCCGGCAACCCGGCCAGTCCTCGAGCTCGCAGAACTCCAGCTTCCGACGGCATCCGGCGAGTTGCCCTCCTACAAGATCGATTTCGCCCTCATGCCGGGTGACCTTGCGCTCGTGGATGTGCGCGGCCGGCAGGCCGATGCTTCTTTCGCCGATATGTGCAGTGGGCTTGTCCCGCGCCCGAGGGGTGTCGTGCGCTTCCTGGGCCACGATTGGGCCCAGATCCCGGACTACTATGCGGCGGCCTTGCGCGGGCGAATTGGCAGGATCTTCGCCGATGGCGGATGGATCGAGTTTCTCGACGTCGCCGCCAACGTCCTGTTGCCCCAGCTGCATCACACCCACGAGGACGTAGCGGCGCTGCGCGAGAGGGCGACCCAGCTTGCCTGCGCCTTCGGCCTCCCCGGCCTTCCGCTCGGCCATGCGGACGATCTCTCGGCGCTGGACCTGGCCCGATGCGCCTGCGTGCGCGCCTTTCTGGGCAAGCCGGACCTGCTGCTGCTCGAAAGCCCCGTCCATGGGCGCGGATTCTTCGTCGAGCTGCTGTCGCCGTTGCTCAATGCCATCGCCGTAGCGCGAAGCGAAAGCACGGCTGTGATTTGGTTCACGCAAAGCGACATGATCTGGAACGATCGTTCGTTTTCGGCCACCCATCGACTTCACCTTCACGAACACGGGCTGGTACCGGCGAGGCGGGAGCAACATGCGCCTGCGCTATAGCGACGAATGGGTCGGCTTGCTGGTCATCATCGCGATGCTGCTGTTCTTTGGAGTCGCCTTCGAAGCGGGCATCCTCAGCCGCTGGTTCCAGTCGAATGCGACCCTGCGGATCCTGTTGCCGGAGCAAGGCTCTGCCGGCCTATCGGCCGGGGCCGATGTCGAGGTGCTGGGGACCAAGGCCGGTGAAATTTCCCGCGTGGTCATCACCCCCAATCAGCAGATGTATGCCGAGGCGAGCATCGACGAGCAGGCGATCCCGTTCATCCGCCGCGACAGCGTCGCCGTGATCCGCAAGCGGTTCGGCATCGCCGGCGCTGCCTATCTCGACGTCTTGCGCGGCAAGGGACAGGCCCTAGACTGGGGCTATGCCGTGATCCCGGCGACGACGGAACGGGATCCGACGGAAAGCATCGGCACCCTCATCGACGAGGCGCGCGGCAAGGTCTTTCCCATTCTCGACAATCTCAGCAATACCACCCATGGGCTCGCCGAGATGGTGGACGACATGCGGAAGGGGAAGGGCGATATCGGCCGCCTCCTCGTCGACGACACCATGGTCAAGGAGGCGGAGGCGGTCGTCGCCTCGGTACAAAAGTCGGTCGACAACATCCAATCGATCGTGGTGCAGCTGGAGGATGCCGTCCACGGCGTTGCCCAGCTGGTCAAGAATGTGAAACTGCCACAGAACGGCGTGGCCGGTCTCCTGAAGCGCATCGATGGGATCCTGGTCTCCCTGCAGGGCACGATGCAGCAGCTGTCGGAAGCCGCCAAGCATCTGCCTCAGATCGCGCGCAATGTCGAAGGCAGCTCCTCGACCCTGCCGAGCCTCCTCACCCAGACTCAGCAGGCTGTCCACGACCTCGACCAGCTGGTCGTCCAGATGCGCAGCTCCTGGCTTCTAGGTGGCGGTGGCGGCCCGCCGGCGACGGTCCCGACGCGTCTGCCGACGACGGAGGTCCGGCCGTGACCAGGCAGTTCGCCTGGGCCCTCCTGTGCTGCCTGGCTGCCTGCGGCGGCTCCGCGGCCGATACCCATTCCGACCCCACCGACGAGACGCTTCAGCGCCAGATCAATGCCGGCCGCCTCGCCCTTCAGCTCGAGCGGCCGGAGGAAGCCGTCGCGCGATATCAGGATGCGCTGGAGCGGGCGCAGGAGCGAGACGACCTCGCCGCCATCGCCGACCAGGGCTACAACCTGGCCGTGGCCGAGCTGGAGGCAAACCATCCGGACAAGGCTCTCGAAGTCGCCCGCTCGACGGACCAGGAGGTGAAGCGCCGCGGCGGGACTCCCTTTGCCGGCCTGACGCTGGTCGAGGCGACCGCGCTCTATCGCACCGGCGATCTCGATGCCGCGGACGAGCTGGCGAAGAAGGTCACGGCCTCCGGCGATTCGGAGGCAGCCGCGCGCGCCACTTTTCTTGGCGGTCTCATCGCGGACGATCACGGCGACGAGGCGGGGCTCGCTGCCGCCACGCAGGCCTTGAAGGCGTCGACGGACCCCTCGCTTCAGGCGGACGCCAAGGAGCTGGAAGCGCGGCTTTCTCTGCGCCAGAAGAGTTTCGCGGCGGCTCAGGAAGATGCGGAGCAGGCAGCCGAATTGCGCCAGAAGACGCTCGACTATCGCGGCATGGCCCGCGCTCTGGCGGTCGCTGGCGAGGCGGCGAACGACGCCGGCGACGCCAAGGCTGCCTCCGATCTCTATCTTCGGGCGGGCCGCAGCGCGGCGGCCCAGGGCGACGTGGATTTGGCCCGGAAATGGCTGGAGGAATCGGCGCGCCTTGCGACAGCAGATTCGGTGCGAAACGAGGCGAACGAGCTGTTAAAGAGCCTGGGCAGTTAGCTTCAGGCGTGGGCGGCAGCGACCGGACGGACGGGTGCGCCGTAAGTGTCGGGAATCTTGTCGGCGAAGATCTTGACCAGCTCGTCGTCTTCCGCACCGCCGGTCACCGGCGTCAATGCGTGATCCATGTAGGCTGCCGCCTTCGGATCGGCCAGGACTGCGGCCATGATCCGGCGATAACGCCGCACGAGCTCGAGCCATTTCAGCGCGACGACCGCGCCCTCGATGGCGCGGCGCGGATAGAACAGCAGGGGATTCTCGATCGGCAGCCCATGGCGCCGGCTGGTGCGGGCCTTGCGCCGCAAGAATCCGAACTGGAGCGGATGCACGCCCTCGATGCGGACGGCGCCTGAAAAGATCGTCAGCGCATCGACGATCTTCTTCGGGCTGAGCCCGCTGGCGGCGGCGCGGCGGAGCACCGTCTCGACATGCGCATCCGTGTAGTAGCGCTGCCAGGCGTCGCGGTAGACGCCGGCCCAGGCCTCCGGCGACATGATGGCATGGCCCGTGCAGACATGCTCGAGGTCATAGCGGTTCATATCGGGATCCATGGGAACCCCTTTGAGATAGAGGTTCTTGTGATCCTCCGAACCGGGCAGCGGGGTCAGGCAGAAGAACTCCAATATGTCGATCGGCAGCTCCCGCTTGATGATCTCGATGTCACGGGCGATGGACTCCGGTGTGTCGGTCGGAAAACCCAGGATATAGCCGGCCCAGGTCATCACCTTCTGCGCCCGCCAGGCCTGCAGCATCTGGCGGTATTCCCAGATCTTGTTCTGGCGCTTCTTGGTACCGGCCAGCGATTCGGGGTTGATGTTCTCGAGCCCGATGAAGACGGCATTGCACCCGGCTGCCGCCGCCTTCTCGATGAAGCCTGGGGTGCGGTGGCAGAGGGTATCGACCTGGAGCAGCAGGCGGATCTTCATCCCCTCCCGGCGCAGTGCGGCGAGGCGGTCCAGGATCGGCTCCCAGTTCTTGTTGCGGGCGAAATTGTCGTCGGTCACGAAGAAGCGGGTGATGCCCTGCTTCGCATTCGCCCGCACGATCCCTTCCACGTCATCGGCCGTGCGATAGCGCGACTTGCGGCCCTGGACGTTGATGATGGTGCAGAAGCTACATTGGAAGGGGCAGCCGCGCCCGGCATCGAAGCTCGCGTAATGGCCGGCGACACGGGTCACGATGCGCCGCGGCAGCACCGGCAGCGCCGCCGCCTCCATGCCCGGGAGGTCCCCCAGATGGTTGTAGATCGGCTTTAGGCGCCCGGCATCGATGTCCTCGAGCAGGGCGGCGAGCCGCCCCTCGCCCTCGCCGGCATAGAGGGTGACGCCGAGGTCGAGGGCCTCCTGGAGCTCCGGCGTCGGCTTCGGCAGCATGGAGAGGCAGCCGCTGACATGGAACCCGCCGATCACCACCGGCAGATTTGCGGCGCGGAACCGGCGGGCGAGGTCGAGGGCGCGGGGATACTGGTTCGATTGCACGCCAACCAGGGCGATGAACCCGCTGCCCGCTGTCTTCAGCCGCTGGATGGTTCCCTTGACGTCAATGACCGTGTTGCATTCGTCATAGGCATCGATCTCGATCTCGACATCGGGGCCCAGCACCTCCGCCGCGGCACATTCCTCGAGCAGGCCATAGACGCTGGCGAGGCTGTTGGAGGGGATGGTCGACCGGCGCCACTGGATCACATAGCCCTGCTCATCGTAATGGGAGGGCTTGATCAGGATGATGCCGAACTTGCGCCTGGCCATGTCGCGTCCCCCGGGGAATCGCTTCATTGCTATGCAGCACGGCCACTCTGCGCGGTTTTACCCCCTGCGGCAAGTAGGATGGGCCGCCAGGGTCATGCTATGACGTCCCTTGTCACACTCCGGCGAGGCGCCCCATGCCCAGCTTCGACATCGTCTCCAAGACCGATCTGAACGAGGTCGACAACGCGCTTGCCAACATCCAGCGCGAGATCGCGACCCGCTTCGACTTCAAGGGGTCCAAGAGCCGGATCGAGCGGCAGGAGGCTGTCCTGACCCTCCATGCCGACGACCCGCCGAAGCTGAAGCAGATGCAGGAGCTGGTGAAGGCCCATATGGTGCGCCGGAAGGTCGACCCCGCCGCCCTCGAGTTCAAGGAGCCCGAGCGGGCCGCCGGTGACATGCAGCGCCAGGAGATCATCGTCAAGCAGGGCATCGACCGGGAGCTCGCGAGGCGCCTGGTGAAGGAGATCAAGGACAGCAAGCTCAAGGTCCAGGCCGCCATCCAGGGCGACGAGCTGCGCATCAGTGGGAAGAAGCGCGACGATCTACAGGCGGCGATCGCCCATATCCGCGCTCTTAAAGTCGAGCAGCCGCTGCAGTTCGTCAATTTTCGCGACTAGCGGCTCAGGCCGCGCGGCGCGGCTCCCGGATCAGGCGGCGGGCTGGGCGCGGCGCGCGAGCAGCCGGTCGAGCCAGTCTGGATCCATCTCAGGCACCGAGGCGAGCAGCTTCTCGGTATAGGCGTGGTGAGGCGGGGTCAGCACCTTGGTGCGCGCGCCGCTCTCCACGACCCGGCCCTGATACATGACCACGATCTCGTCGGCGATGGCGCGCACGGTGGCGAGGTCGTGGGTGATGTAGAGATAGGAGACCTTCAGCTCCTTCTGCAGCCGCAGCAGCAGCTTCAGGATTTCCTCCGCGACGATCTGGTCGAGCGCCGAGGTGACCTCGTCACAGATGATGAGGTCCGGATTGACGGCGAGCGCGCGGGCGATGCAGATGCGCTGCTTCTGGCCGCCGGAGAGCTCGCTCGGCAAACGGTCCGCGAAGCGTTCGTCCAGCTCGATCATCTTCAAGAGCTCGAGGATCCGCTTGTCGCGGGCGGCGCCGCGCAGCCCCATCTGATGCTCCAGCGGCCGGCCGATGATGTCGCGCACCCGGCGCCGCGGATTGAGGGCCGTATCCGGCATCTGATAGATCATCTGCAGCCGGCGGAGCTGGTCCTTCGACCGCTCCTTGAGTGCCTTCGGCAGGACGGTGCTGCCGAAGGTGACGGAGCCCTTTGTCGGCGGCAGGAGCCCGGTGATGACCCGGGCGAGGGTCGACTTGCCGGAGCCGGATTCGCCGACCACCGCGACGGTGCGTCCCTTGGGCACCTTGACCTCGACGCCATGCAGCACCGGCACCACGCCATAGGAGGCGTCGATCTTGTCCACCTTGAGCAGCAGATCCTCGCCCTCCTGCTCCTGCTTGCGCAGCGAGCGCACCGCCCAGAGGGACTTGGTATAGGGCATCTGGGGCGTGCTCAGCATCTGGCGGGTGGGCGCCTCCTCCACCAGCTCGCCATAGCGCAGCACCATGACCTGATCGGCCATCTGGGCCACCACGGCGAGATCATGGGAGATGTAGAGAGCGGCCGTGTTCGACTGGCGCACCGCCTCGCGGATGGCGGCCAGGACCTCGATCTGGGTGGTCACGTCCAGCGCCGTGGTCGGCTCGTCGAAGACGATCAGATCGGGGCGGCAGGACATGGCCATGGCCGTCATCGCGCGCTGGAGCTGGCCGCCGGAGACCTGATGGGGGTAGCGCAGGCCGATCGTCGTCGGATTGGGAAGCTGCAGGCGCTTGAAGAGATCGACGGCCTGGCGCTTCGCCTCCTCCATGCTCACCACATTGTGCCAGGTCGGCGTCTCGGCATATTGGTCGATCAGCCGGTGAGCGGGATTGAAGGAGGCGGCGGCCGACTGCGCGACATAGGCGACGCGCCGGCCCCAGAACTCGCGTTTCTGGGCTTCGGTCTGCTTGGCGAGGTCGATGCCGTCGAAGATGATCGAGCCGGCGCTGATGCGGCAACCGGGCCGGGCATAGCCCATGGCTGCCAGGCCGATGGTCGACTTGCCGGCGCCGGATTCCCCGATCAGCCCAAGCACCTCCCCGCGCCGGACGGTGAGGTCGATCCCCTTGACGATCTCATGCCAGACATCGTCGGTCTGCCCCTCCACCCGGAGGCCGCGGATCTCGAGCAGGATATCGCCCTGGGCGCCACGGGAGGTCGTGCCGCTTCGGCGGCTGGAGGTGCTGTCTGACGTCTGCGGGACCGCCATGGCCTATTCTACTCCCAGAACCTTATTCCTTGAGTCCACTCGCTTTGTGCAGGAACCAGTCGACAATGAAATTGACGCCGACGGTCAGCAGCGCGATCGCGCCGGCGGGCAGCAGCGGGGTGATGTCCCCGTAATTGATCAGGGTCGCGTTGTCGTGGACCATCGAGCCCCAATCGGCCAGCGGCGGCTGGATGCCGAGCCCGAGGAAGGATAGGGAGCTGATGGTGAGGAAGACGAAGCAGAAGCGCAGGCCGAACTCAGCCACCAGCGGCGGCAGGATGTTGGGCAAGATCTCGCGCGAGATGATCCAGCCCAGCTTCTCGCCCTGAAGCTTGGCGGCCTCGACGAAATCGAGGACCACCACGTTCATCGCCACGGCGCGGCTCAGGCGATAGACGCGGGTCGAATCGAGGACCGCGATGATGACGATGAGATTGACGATCGAGGTGCCGACGATGGAGAGCAGCACGAGGGCGAAGATGAGCTGCGGGATGGCCATCAGCACGTCCACCGCGCGGCCCAGGATCTGATCGGTCCAGCCGCCGAGCGTGGCCGAAAGCAGCCCGAGGGTCCCGCCGATCAGGAAGGCGAAGATCGTCGTCAGGAAGGCGATGCCGACGGTGTTGCGCGCGCCGAAGATGAGACGCGAGAGCATGTCGCGGCCGAGCTGGTCGGTGCCCAGCAGGAACTGGTCGCCCCAGGGCTCATAGGCATCGCCCACCAGGGCGGTCTCGGAATAGGGCGCGATCAGCGGGGCGAAGACGGCGCAGATGATATAGATCGCGACAATGAGGAGTCCGATCCAGGCAGTGATCGGGGCGTGCTTCAGCTCGCGCCAGGCCCTTTGCCCGAACGACTTGCGCGCGATGCGGGGCGAGGCTTCTGCGGTGGCGGCGAGCGCCACGACCTCCTCCGGCAAGTCTGGTTGCAGGCTCATCGGGGATGCAGCAGGCGCGGGTTCGTCACGATGGCGACGATATCCGCGGCGAGGTTGAGGAGGATATAGGTGGTGGCAAAGACCAGCGCGCAGCTCTGGACGACCGGCAGGTCGCGCTTCGACACGGCATCGACCATGAGCTGGCCGATGCCGGGATAGACGAAGACCACCTCGACCACCACGACGCCGACGATCAGATAGGCAAGGTTGACGGCGATGACATTGGCAATCGGCGCCCAGGCATTGGGCAGCGCATGGTGCAGGATGATGCGCCGTGGCGAGATGCCCTTGAGCCGGCTCATCTCGATATAGGGGCTGGCGAGCAGATTGATGATCGCCGCCCGGGTCATGCGCATCATATGCGCCACGATCACCAACAGCAGTGTCAACGCCGGCAGCGTACAGCGGTAGATACGCTCCGCAAAGCCGGTGTCCTCATCGACGGTCGACAGTGCCGGAAATATATGGGCGCGGGCCACCAGAAACAGGACCAGGATATAGGCGATGAAGAACTCCGGCGAGGAGATCGCCGTGAGCGTCGTCACGTTGATGAGTCGGTCGAAGAGCGTGTTGCGGTAGAGTGCCGCCAACATGCCGAGGATGAGGGCGAGCGGGACGGCGGTGATCGCCGTCATCCCGGCGAGAAAGAGAGTATTCATGAGCCGCGGCACGATGAGCGAGACGACGGTGCGCGTATAGCCTTCCCGGGCGACGTAGGAGGTGCCGAAATCGCCCTGGAGCACGCCGCCGATCCAGCTGAAGTAGCGTGTCACCGGCGAACGGTCGAGGCCGACCTGCTTCTCGAAGGCCTTTACGGTGTCCGGCGTGGCGGCCTGCCCCAGGATCTCCTTGGCGAAATCGCCCGGCAGCAGCTCGACCGAGGCTGAGATGAGGGCCGAGACGACAAACAGGGTCACGAAACCGAGGGCCAGACGCTGCAGCACCGTCTTCAGAATGGCGTTCATCTGCCTAGAGCCCGCCGATCGGCATTCTCATGCACCTGAACCTTGGGGTCGGCATTCTCGCCGCCCCGTTGTCATTCTTGTTCCAGCGACCGCCTATGGCCGCGGGCCAACTCCCTGCGGCGGCCGGCGGCCGCCACAGGGATGAGGGACATTCGTGCGACGCCTAGGCGAACCACCAGCGCGACGTCAGCTTCATGCCGTCATCGTCCCAGTTGGCCGCCACGTGCTGGTCATGCCCGAGCTTGTTCGAATAGGCGCTCACATAGCTGTTGAACATCAAGACCAGGACCCCGCCGTCATTATGGAGCAGCTCCTGCATCTCGGAGTACATAACGGCGCGCTTCTTGGTGTCGGTCTCAGAGCGGGCCTGGATCAGAAGCTCGTTGAACCTCGGGTTCTTCCAGAAGGTGTCGTTCCAGGCGGCGTCCGCAGCATAGGCCGTGGCGAACATCCAATCGATGGTCGGACGTCCCTGCCAGTAGGAGGCGCACCAGGGCTTCTTCATCCAGACATTGTCCCAGTAGCCGTCATTGGGCTCGCGCACGACGTTGATGTCGATGCCCGCCGCCTTGGCATGCTCCTGGTAGAGCACCGCCGCGTCGACCGCGCCGGAGAACGCCGTATCCGCCGCCGAGAGATCGACCTTGAGATTCGAGAGCCCGGCCTTCTTCAGATGGAACTTCGCCTTCTCCGGGTCGTAGGTGAACTTCGGCGTCGGATCGATTGCGTATTTGATGCCGGGCGCGATCGGGTCGTCGTTGCCGGGCTTGCCATGACCGAGGAAGACCTTCTTCAGGATATCCTGGCGGTCCACGGCGTATTTCAAAGCCGTGCGCACGTCGACATTGTCGAAGGGTGCCACATTGGTCAGCATCGGCAGCACGTAGTGGCCGTAGCCGATACCTTCCCAGATCTTGATGCCGGGCTGGCGCTTCAGCAAGCTGAGGGTCTTGAGGTCGCAGCGGTCGATATAGTGCACCTCGCCGTTGGTGAGCGCGTTGGTGCGCGCGTTCACATCGATGATGCTGAGGATCTCGACATCGTCGAAATAGGTCTTGCCGTAGTAATTGGGGTTGCGCTTCATCGTCGCGCGCACGCCCGGCTCGAACTTCTCGAGGACATAGGGGCCGGTGCGGATGCCCGACTGCCAGTCGACCCCGCCGCCATCCTTCGCCGGCATGATCGGAATATGGTAGTCGGAGGCGATGTAGGGGAAATCCGCGCTGCCGCTCTTCAGGGTGAAGACCGTGGTCTCTGGCCCGTCGGCCTTGATGTCGGTCACGTCCTGGAGCAACGACTTGGCGGCGGACTTGGAATCCTTCCCCATATGCCAGCGGAAGGACTCGACCACGTCGTTCGAGGTCACGGTCTTGCCGTTATGGAAGGTGACGCCCTTGCGCAGCTTGAACATCCACTGCTTGGCGTCGTCGGAATGGTCCATCGACTCGGCGAGGTCGAGCTGGATGTCGCCCTTGTAGTCGACCACGGTCAGGCTGTTGGCGATCGAGCCCCAGCCCACGGTTCCGGTGAACTGGTCAGGATAGGTCGCAGGATCCAGCGAGTCGGTCGTCGCGCCATGGCCGAGCGCCATCTTGAAGGAGCCGCCCGGCTTCGGCGCCGCCCGCACCGCCTCGACGAACATCGTCTCGGCGGCGGCGACGGTCACACCTGTCGCAAGCGCGAACTGGATGAAGTCGCGCCGGCTGACCTTTCCCTTGCCGGCCAAGCCCTTGAGCTTTTCCAAGTCCCACATTCGAAATCTCCCCGGTTTGCCGGTAACCCGTTGTTCGGGTTGCCCGATATGTCGGCCCGGACCGCCAGAATACATTCTGTCGCATCCAGGCTCGTTCCGTTAACAAGCTTGCACGGATGGGGCCAAGGTTCAACATCTCCGAGCGCCGCCTTATATCGTATCGCCGACATTTGATGGTCGGGACGAAGGCGCGCGGGGCGGATGCCAGGAGGGTCATG
>DATFRE010000326.1:0-2208 GCA_035263545.1 Dongiaceae bacterium | reverse complement strand
CCGAAGACGAAGGCCCCGCTGGCGAGCGTGGCGAAGATCGCCGGCACATCGGCATAGGCGATGAAGAAGCCGTTGACGAGGCCGATCAGGATCACGAAGCCCAGCGCCAGGAGCAGGGCCGTGGTGGCGGGCCGGCCGTCGTTCAGCATCTGCAGATACCAGGCAACCGACATGGCCATGATGGCAACCGCCGAGAGATCGATGCCGCGGCCGATGATCACCACCGCCATGCCCACGGCGAGGATGCCGAGCACGCTGACGCTGCGCACGATGGCGACCAGATTGTCGACGGCGAGGAAGCCCGGAAGGGCCAAGGCAGCGGCCAGGAACAGCAGGACCGCGAGCGCAAGCACGATGCGCTCCTGGCTCATATTGCGGATCGAGAAGAACGATTTCACCCGGGCTGGTCCTCGCTTCGGGCGGCCATTCTAGCGTCAGTTGCGAAAGCCGCCAGCGGTTCCGACATGATCCGAATTGGCGGGATGAGGCCGGTCATGCCATGCTGAGCGCGCTTTATCGGAGACCCCATGCCCAGACCAAACCCGGCTCAACCCTCCCCTCTTTCTGCCATGCCGAACGCCCCCGCCTGGCCCGGGGAGATCTATCGTGCGCTGAAGGAGGCCGGCATCCGGCAGGTCTGCTATGTGCCGGATGCCGGCCATCGCACCCTCATTGAGCTGGCGCATGGTGATCCGGAGATCGAAACCACGGTGCTCACCACCGAGGAAGAAGGCATCGCGCTGGCGGCCGGCGCCTGGCTGGGCGGACAGCGCGCCGTGCTGCTGATCCAGTCCAGCGGTGTCGGCAATTGCGTCAACATGCTGTCGCTGATCGCGACCTGCCGCTTCCCGCTTCTCGTGCTCGTGACCATGCGGGGCGAATGGGCCGAGTTCAATCCCTGGCAGGTGCCCATGGGCCGGGCGACGACCAAGGCGTTCGAGATCATGGGGGTGCAGGTCCAGCGCATCGACGATGGGGCGCAGGCGGCGCCGGCCGTCGCCGCGGCCGCCGCCATGGCCTTCGAAGGCGATCAGGCCATCGCCCTGCTGCTCTCCCAGCGCCTGCTCGGCCGCAAGACCTGGGTCGAAAAATGAGGGGGGCAAGCTCGCGCGCGCTCGATCGCCGCGCCGCGGTGCGCGAGCTGCTGGCCGAGCGCGGTGCGGCGCTGGTGGTGACGGGCCTCGGCTCGTCCACCTATGACGTCTTCGCTGCCGGCGATCACGACGCCAACATGTATCTCTGGGGCGCCATGGGCGGGGCGGCGATGATCGGCCTCGGCCTGGCGCTGGCCCAGCCGCGCCGCCCGGTGGTCGTCATCACCGGCGATGGCGAGCAGCTGATGGGGCTGGGCGCGCTCGCCACCATCGCCGTGAAGAAGCCCGGCAATCTCACTATCGTCACTCTCGACAATGGCCAGTATGGGGAGACCGGACATCAGGCGAGCCATACCGGGCTGGGCATCGATCTGCATCGCATCGCCGAAAGCGCGGGCTTTGCCGCCGTTGAGCTGACGGATCTCGCCGGCATCGTGGCCTATCGCCGGGAGCTCGCCAGGCTCGAAGGCCTCCCGCGCTTCGCCACCATCCGCATCTCTGCCGAGACGCCCGCCCGCGCACTGCCCGCGCGCGATGGCGTCCATCTCAAGAACCGTTTCCGCACCCATCTCGGGCTGGGTGTGAATTAGAGGGGCCAGCAATGGATCGCATCGGCTTTATCGGCCTGGGGCGCATGGGGCGGCCCATGGCCTCCAATCTCCTCAAGAAGGGCTTCAAGCTCACCGTCCATGACGTGAACCCCGAGCCGGTGAGCGCGCTCGCCAGGCTGGGCGCCGCACCGGGAGGCTCCGCGGCCGAGGTGATCGCGGCGAGCGACGTCCTCGTCACCATGCTGCCGAGCTCGGTGGAGGTCGAGGCCGTGGCGCTGGGGGCCGACGGGCTCCTCGCCCATGGCCGCCCCGGACAGCTGCTGATGGATATGAGCACCATCGATCCCGCCGCCACCGAGCGCATCGCCCGGGCGCTGGCGGGCCGGGGCATCGCCATGGTCGACGCGCCGGTCGGGCGCCTCGCGGCTCATGCCGATCGCGGCGAATCGCTGTTCATGGTCGGCGGCGCCGAGGCGGATTTTCGCCGCATCCGACCGCTGCTCGATGCCATGGGCACCACGATCCATCATTGCGGGCCGGTTGCCAGCGGCGGCAAGACCAAG
>DATFRE010000325.1:0-18482 GCA_035263545.1 Dongiaceae bacterium | reverse complement strand
TCGGCGAAGCCGGTGGCCTTGTCGGCCAGCGCCTGATGCAGGAGCTTGAGGGCGGGTACCAGCTTGCGGCTGATCTCGATCGCCGCCGCGATATGCATGGCCGTGGGGAAGCTGTCATTGGAGGACTGGCCCATATTGACGTGATCATTCGGATGCACGGGGGATTTGCTGCCGCGCTTGCCGGTGAGCACCTCGTTCGCCCGCCCTGCGATGACCTCGTTGGCGTTCATGTTGGTCTGCGTGCCGGACCCGGTCTGCCAGACCACCAGGGGAAACTCGTCATCGAGCTTGCCGGCGGCAACCTCCGCCGCGGCAGCGGCGATAGGCTTGCCGATCTTCGGATCGAGGGCGCCCAGCGTCATGTTGGTCTCGGCCGCCGCCTGCTTCAGCAGGCCGAGGGCATGGACCAGCGGCAGGGGCATGCGCTCGCCCCCGATGCGAAAGTTCTGCAGCGAGCGCTGGGTCTGCGCGCCCCAGTAATGGGTGGCTGGCACCGCCACCTCGCCCATGGAATCGCTCTCGATGCGCGTTTCGCCGGCGGACATGTGAAATCTCCCTCAAAGAAAAGCGCGGCAGTTTTAGCCCGGAATGTCGGGCGGGGCGAGAGGAAGGGCAGGGATGCTGGATCGCTAGACGGGGGATTTGCGCCGTCGAGAGCCCGTCCCGGCGCGGGCGCGGCCGGCCGCCCGCACCGCCTCTCCCACCCAGCGATGAAGCTCCTGGGGATCCTCGATGACATCCGCGGGCGCCTGCCAGAAGGATAGAGTGATCCGCCGACCCCGGCTGGCATAGGTGAAGGCTTCCATGCCCGCGGCCTCGAAGGCGGGCCGGCTGACATCGTCGGCTTTCAGGTAGAGCGTCTCATCATCGATGATGCCGATGAAGAGGCCGTCGAGATAGAGGCCGTGGCCTCCGAACATGGCGCGGCCACGCAGCTGGCCCAAAGAGGCCAGCTGGTCCTCGAGATAGTCGAGCAGGGCGCTTGGGGCTGCCATGCCCGCCATTCTAACCCGATGGCGGGCCGGCGGCGCAGGATTGCCGCGCCGCCGGCCGCACTCTACATCGGCAAGCCCCGATGGTCGATCGGCGGCAGTCCGATGTCCCGGCGCAGGCGATTGTCACCGCGGAAGATTGGTGGTGCCTGGCCTTTGCGGCCACGCCTGGGGCGTTTGCCCGCTTCCGCATCCGGGGATGCGGCGTGCGTCACGCGGAAGGGGCGGGGCGCCGGCACGTGACCGACGATGGACAGAATGAATTTATAGAAACTCGGCATGATCCTCTCCGTTCGGGCTTTGCGCATGCAAAGCCCGTTGCTGATGGTTGGCAGTTACGAAGACGGGTCCTCTCGCCGGAGTCGAAAGAGAGGGCGACTCCCCCGCCGGCGGAATCCGCCGTCGGGACTACGTCCGGTCTGTCGTCAGAGGAAGTCTAGGATCGGTCGAAGCAGTGAGAGGGAATCGAACGCGCGATCGGCGTCCGCCGACGAAGACCCGTCAGGCTACGCAGTAGCCCCAATGGATTCGAAGCATGGTCATCATCGCTCCTCCCTCGATTGAGTGCGAAGGGATGGTGTTTTTATAAGCGAGACGATCTCAGGTCAACGGTGAAGCGCGCAGAGTCCGAATTCTCTCGCGCTCTGTGTCCAAGCGGCAACAGAGAGATGGGCCTTCGTCCGGTTCTTGCGCCGCTGCGGAAATAATCTTCTGCGATCGGATGGTCTTTGCGACCGTTATTTCTTCCGGAAGGAATCGAGTGCGACGACGTCGGCGCCCTTGGGCGATTCGCTGCCTGCCGGCGAGCGGGCCGCCGCGGTGGGCGCAGGCGCATCCGGTTGCTTCGATGCCTTGGGCGAGGGGGCCGGCGTGGCGGAAGGCTTGACCTCGGCCTCTTCCTCGGCCGCCTCGAACTGGAGCCCGAACTTCACCGAGGGATCGGCGAACCGGGTCACGGATTCGAGGGGGATGGTGAGGCGTTCATGCCGCCCGCCGAAGCTCAGGGTCACGGCGAAGCGCTCCTCCTCGACCGTGAGATCCCAGAACTGGTGTTGCAGGATGATCGTCATCTCCTGCGGATATTGCTGGCGCAGCCAGTCGGCAATGCCGACTCCGGCGCGGTCGGTGTGGAAGGTGATGTAGAAGTGATGCTCCCCCGGAAGTCCACGCTGGGCTGCCTCGGCGAGCGCCTTGCGCACGACGCTGCGCAGCGCGTGCTCGACCATGCGGTCATATCTCAGCCAACTCTCCGCCATCCGCGACGCTCTCCCGCCGATCGACCTCCGACCATTCTTCTTCATCCGAGCTTCCGATTCGTTGACCGGAAGTGGGGGGCCTTCTGTTGCCCGGCGCCCCCCGGACCGCGCTTACCTATTAGGCAGCGAGAGCCAAACGGTTGTTGTCGTTGGCACTTCTAGGATGGCCCGATAACGGCGGAACCATGCCGGGCGAAAACCATGCCTTTACCACGCGCGTCGATCCTGTTTCGCCCCCAAAAACGGCCGATCCTTCGGCCGCTGAATTGGTGGAGGCGCCGGGTACTGCCCCCGGGTCCGCAACGCTTATGCCGCAAGGCGTTTATCGCCATAGTCGGTTGCCCGACATCTGAAATATAAGTGTCTTGTCGGCGAATCGAAAGGGGGTGTGAGCGCGGTCATGGGCAGCGGGAAGGAGCAGGACCAGGAGATCGCCGAGCTCAGAGGCGCGGCGCATTCCACCCGGCGTGCAACGGTGCCGGCGCTGGAGGATATTCTCTACACACCGCTGCCCGTGCTCGATCACGGATTCGTGCGGGTGGTCGACTACATGGGCGATGACGGGGCCATCGTCCAGGCGGCCCGAGTCTCCTATGGCCGCGGCACCCGCAAGGTGAGCGAAGACCGAGGACTCATCCACTATCTCATGCGCCACCGCCACTCGACCCCTTTCGAGATGTGCGAGATCAAGCTGCATGTGAAGCTGCCGATCTTTGTCGCGCGCCAGTGGATCCGGCATCGCACGGCAAATGTGAACGAGTACTCGGCTCGCTACTCGATCCTGGACAACGAGTTCTATCTGCCGGCTCCCGCTCAGCTCGCCGCCCAGTCCGCCGCCAATCGCCAGGGCCGCGGCGAGGTGCTGGAAGGCGCGGAAGCGACCCGCGTCATGGAATTCCTGCGTGAGGATTCGCGCCGGCAGTATGCTCATTACATGGAGATGCTGAACGAAACGGAAGCGGGCGAGACCATCGATGCCAAGCGCAACGGGCTGGCGCGTGAGCTGGCGCGGATGGGCCTCACCCTCAACTTCTATACGCAATGGTACTGGAAGGTGGATCTCCACAATCTCATGCATTTCCTCTCGCTGCGCGCCGACCCGCATGCCCAATACGAGATCCGGGTCTATGCCGAGGCGATGCTCGAGGTGATGCGCCGCTGGGTCCCGCTCTGCCATGAGGCTTTCCTGCAGCACCGGCTCCATGCGGTCACCCTTTCGGCTGCGGCGCTTGCTGCGGTCAAGCGCATGATCGCCGGCGAGAAGCTGACTCAGGAATCGAGCGGCCTCGGCAAGCGCGAATGGCGCGAGCTCGCGGCGGCACTGGGGCTGGCCGAGTAGGTTACTGGATGACGATTCGCGGTGCGGCCTTTGCCGGGGCGCCTTCGACCTTGTGCCAGACCTGCTCGGCGATGGCGCGGTAGGTCTTGGCCGGCGCGCTGTCGGGGCTGGCAACGACGATGGGATGGCCGCCATCGGAGGTTTCGCGGATCGCCATGTCCAGCGGTAGCTCGCCCAGGAAATCGACGCCCAGCTTCTCCGCCTCGCGCCGTGCCCCGCCATGGCTGAAGACGTCGCTCTGCTCGCCGCAATGGGGGCAGAGGAAATAGCTCATGTTCTCGATGATGCCGAGCACGGGCACGTCGACCTTGCGGAACATGTTCAGTCCCTTGCGGGCATCGATGAGGGCGATGTCCTGGGGCGTTGAGACGATGACGGCGCCGGAAAGGGGTACTTGCTGAGCCATCGTGAGCTGGGCATCGCCGGTACCAGGCGGAAGATCCACCACCAGGATGTCGAGTTCGCCCCATTCGACGTCCCGCAGCATCTGGTTGATGGCGCTCATCACCATCGGACCGCGCCAGATCATCGGCGTGTCCTCCGGCACCATGAAGCCCATGGACATGACTTTCACGTCATAGTTGCTCATCGGCAGGAGCCGGCGGCCGTCGGGCGAGGAGGGGCGGCCGGAGATGCCCATCATGCGGGGCTGCGAGGGGCCGTATATATCGGCGTCGAGGAGCCCGACCTTGAGACCGAGGCCTTTGAGGGCAAGCGCCAGATTCACCGCCGTCGTCGACTTTCCAACGCCACCCTTGCCGCTCGCCACCGCGACGATGGCATGGACCCCCGGAATGCCGGGCTTGGCGCCCCCGGGCGCTTGACCGTGGGGTGTCTGGCCATGCGCTTGCTGATGCTGGCGTTGAGCTGGGGAGGCCGCGGCCTTGCCGGCGCCGACCGGCCGCTCGGCGGTCAGCACCGCGGAGACGGAGAGCACGCCGGGCAGCGCCGACACGGCCTTCTCGGCCTGGTGGCGCAGCCCCTCGAGCCGGGCGGCGCGGTCCCGGTCGACCTCGATGGCGAAGGCGACATGGCCAGCCCGCAGCGCCAGGCCGGATACCATGCCGAGATCGACGATGTTACCCCCGCGATCGGGATCGGCGATGGCCTTGAGGGCGGCCAGCACGGCGGCCTCGGTTACCTCGGCCATGCTTGAATTCTCCATAGGGTTGCTGATATGTGCAGGACCGTCGACGGGCGGCGGCGCTTGCCATTCTTCGCAGGCCCTTCTTAAGTAATGGCTCCGGCCGGCCTTGGGAAGCGGCCGGGTCGTTTCGCAGCGGGACAGGGAGTCTGTTATGCCGTGGAAGAATCAGACCGGGGGCGGCGGCCAAGGCCCTTGGGGCGGCGGCCAGGGTCCCTGGGGGGGCGGCAACAGGCCCCCGGACCTCGAGGACATCCTGCGCAAGGGCCAGGATCGGGTAAAGCGCATGCTGCCAGGTGGCTTCGGCAGCGGCCGCAGCCTCGCCTTCATTGCCCTTATCGGCGTCGCCCTCTGGCTCGCCACCGGCTTCTATCGGGTCGAGCCGGACGAGCAGGGCGTGGCCCTGGTGCTGGGCAAAGTGTGGAAGCTGACGAATCCGGGTCTGAACTACAATCTCCCTGCACCGATCGGCGAGGTCTACACGCCGAAGGTCACCCGGGTGAACCGGGTGGAGGTCGGCTTCCGCTCCACCGGCGACAGCGGCGACCAGCTCGCCCAGGACGTGCCGGAAGAGAGCCTGATGCTGACCGGCGACGAGAACATCATCAGCATGCAGTTTGTCGTGCTCTGGCAGATCAAGGACCCGCTGAAATATCTCTTCGCCATCCGCGATCCGGAGGAAACCGTCAAGAACGTCTCCGAAAGCGTGATGCGCGAAATCATCGGCCAGACCGCATTCGAATATGCCCGCACCCAGGGTCGCGGCCAGATTGAAAGTACGGCGCGCGACCGCGTGCAGAAGCTGCTGGACGACTATCAGTCCGGCGTGCTGGTGACCCAGGTGGCCATGCAGAATATCGCCCCGCCCGAGGCGACCATCGACGCCTTCCGCGATGTCCAGGCGGCGAGCGCCGACAAGGAGCGCTCCGTCAACGAGGCGCAAGCCTACTACAATGAGGTCACACAGCGTGCCGAGGGCCTGGCCCAGCAGATCGTCAAGGGGGCCGAAGCCTACAAGGAGCAGACCGTGGCGATCGCCACCGGCAATGCCCAGCGCTTTATGTCGGTGCTGACCCAGTACCAGAAGGCGAAGGAGATCACCCAGCGCCGCATCTATCTCGAGACGATGGAGCAGGTGCTGAAGGGCATGAACAAGGTGCTGGTGGGCAGGAACGGCACTGGCACCTTGCCCTATTTGTCGCTGAATGAGCTATTGAAGCAGCAGGCCAACCAGGCGCCGCCGGCCCAGGGCAGCAGCGGGAGCAGCCAATGAACCGGCCGCTGATCGGCATCGTCGTCGGCGCGGTGGTCGCGGCGATCCTGTTGCTCTCGGCCTGCTATATCGTGCAGCCCTCGGAGCGTGCGCTGGTCCTGCAGTTCGGAAGTCCGGTCAGGGTCGATGAGAATCCGGGCCTCTACTTCAAGATTCCCTTTGTCCAGAACGTCGTGTTCTTCGACGGCCGGGTGCTGAATTACGACGCCCCCTCCGAGGAGGTGCCGACCGTCGACCTGAAGCAGGTGGACGTCTCGTCTTTCGCCATCTACCGGATCATCAATCCGCTGCTGTTCTATCAGACGGTCAACAACGAGATCGGCGTCCAGGGGCGCCTGGGCGCAATCATGAGCGCCAATCTGCGCCAGGTGCTGGGCAATGTCTCGATGGCCGCCATCCTGACTCAGCAGCGGGCGCAGTTCATGCAAGAGATTGCCCGCCGGGTGAACGCCGATACCAAGAGCTTCGGCATTCAGGTGATCGACGTACGCATCAAGCGCGTCGATCTGCCGCCGGCCAACAGCCAGGCCATCTTCCGCCGGATGCAAACGCAGCGCGAACAGGAAGCCCGCAAGATCCGGGCCGAGGGCCAGAAGGACGCCGTGACGCTGCGCGCCGAGGCCGACAAGCAGGCGGTGGTCATCTCCGCCAACGCCCGCAAGCAGAGCGAGATCCTGCGCGGCGAGGGCGACGCCTCGGCATCGGCCATCTATGCCGCTGCCTATGGCCGCGACCCGGCTTTCTTCGATTTCTACCGTTCGATGCAGGCGCTGGAGACGGCGCTGCCAAGCACGACCACCAGCTATGTCGGCCCGGCGGACGGCGATTTCTTCCGCTACTTCCTGGGCAACAGCTACAACCCCGAGGCGCCGCCCGCGCCGGGCGGCGCGGCAACCACCTCGCCGTCGCCCTAGCGGATGGCGTCCGGCCTCGCCGATGTCCTGACGGCCCTCGGGCTCATGCTGGTCATCGAGGGCCTGACCTTCGCCGCCGCTCCCGGCTCGGCCAAGCGGGCACTGGCCACTCTCCTGGTCCAGCCGGCGGGGCTGCTCAGGGGCGCGGGCATCTTCGCCATGCTGGCGGGCCTGACCCTGGTTTGGGTCGTCCGCGGATAGGGTATGAGAGAGACGCCCGCAGCCATTAAAAACCTGGACCGCTGGACCCCGAAATGGCCTATCTTGCTAGCGACAGCCCAAGGTTCCGCTTGGTCGCCGTTCAGGGACCCGGAACTGGCTGAGAATCCTTATAGTATTGGATGTTGCAACCCATTGACCGTTCAAGGCGGACCGGTTGGCCCGCCGCTAGGAGTCCCGAGGTGACGTACCGCTCTCTTGCCCGCTTCGCCCTTACCCCCCTGCTGGTCGTGATGCTCCTCGCCATAGGGCCGGCGGCCTTCGCCCGCAGTGCCCCTGAAAGCTTCGCTGATCTGGCGGAGAAGCTCCTGCCCGCCGTGGTGAACATCGCTACCACGACAAAGATCACCGATGCTGGGCGCAGCGATCCCGACCTGGAGGAACTCTTCCGCCAGTTCTTCGACCGCCAGCGCCGCGGCCAGGGTGATCAGAACGGCGATCAAAACGGAGACCAGAACGGGGATAACGGGGGCCAAAACGGCGATAACGGCGGCGGCGACAGCGGCCCGCGCGAGGCGACCTCCCTCGGCTCGGGGTTCATCATCGATCCCAGCGGCTACATCGTGACCAACAATCATGTCATCGAGGGCGCCGAAGAGATCACCGTGCGCATGCAGGACAATACGGAATACAAGGCCAAGCTCATCGGCCATGACCCGAAGACCGATCTGGCGCTCCTGAAGATCGAAGCCCCCTCACCGCTGCCCTCGGTGGAATGGGGCGACTCCGACAAGGCGCGCATCGGCGACTGGGTGCTCGCCATCGGCAATCCCTTTGGACTCGGCGGAACGGTGACCGCGGGCATCCTCTCGGCCCGCCAGCGCGACATCAACGCCGGCCCCTATGACGACTTCCTGCAGACCGATGCCGCCATCAACCGCGGCAATTCTGGCGGTCCGATGTTCAATACCGACGGCAAGGTCATCGGCATCAATACGGCGATCTTCTCGCCCTCGGGCGGCAGTATCGGCATCGGCTTCGCGCTGCCGTCCTCGCTGGCCAAGGGTGTCATCCAGCAGCTCCGCCAGTATGGCCATCCGCGCCGTGGCTGGCTCGGGGTCAGGATCCAGAGCGTGACGCCGGAGCTGGCGGAAGGGCTCAAGATGCCGAAGCCAATGGGTGCGCTCATCGCCGCGGTCACCGATGGCGGACCGGCGGACAAGGCGGGCATCCGCCAGGGCGATGTGGTGATCAGGTTCGATAACAAGGACATCGACGAAATGCGGCATCTGCCACGTATCGTCGCCGAGACGGCCTTTGACACCTCCGTGCCCGTGGTTGTGCTGCGCCAGGGCAAAGAGATGACTTTCCAGGTCAAGATCGGTGAACTCGACGAGACCGCGGAGGCCAAGACCGCCGATACCGGAACCCAGCCCACCAAGCCCAAGGCACCGGAGGGAGCCAAGACGATCCTGGGTCTCAGCCTGGCGGAGATGACCGAGCAGCTGCGCCAGCGCTACAACATCGCCGATGAGGCGGCGGGTGTCGTCGTGCTCAATGTCGATTCCAAGAGCAATGCGGCGGGCAAGGGGCTCAAGGCGGGCGATGTCATCGTCGAGGTCGACCAGAATTCGGTCACCACACCCGCCGATGTAGAGAAGCGCGTCGCTGTGGCGAAGGCGAATGGCTATAAAGTCGTCACCTTCCTGATCTATCGCCAGGGCGACTTCCAATGGGTGGCGGTCCGGACGGACCAGGGCTGACGCCTCCCGATCTGGGGCGAAGGCCGGCGATCGTCGTCGCCGGCCCGACGGCCAGCGGCAAATCCGCCCTGGCGCTGGCCATTGCGCGGGCCTTCGAGGGCGTCGTCATCAACGCCGACAGCATGCAGGTCTACCGGGAGCTCCGCATCCTGACGGCGCGCCCGGGACCGGCGGAACTCGCCCTAGCCCCTCACCGGCTCTATGGGGTGCTGCCCGCCGCCGAGCGCTGCTCCGCCGGCCGCTGGCGTCAGATGGCCGAGGCGGCGGCGATGGAGGTGGCAGATCGGCTGCCGGTCTTCACCGGCGGCACTGGGCTCTATCTGCGAGCCCTGACGGAAGGTCTTTCCGACATTCCGCCCGTATCTGAAGAGGTGGCCGAGGTAGGAGCCGCGAAGCTGTCGGTCCTGGGTGCGGCGGGGCTCCATGCCGAGCTCGCTGCCCTCGACCCTGTCATGGCAGAGCGCCTGGCGCCGGGCGACAGCCAGCGGATCTTCCGGGCTTGGACCGTCCGCCAGGCAACGGGGCGCTCTCTGGCAGACTGGCAAGCGATTCCACCCCGCGACGGCTGGCCTTGCCTCACTCTCATCCTGCTACCGCCACGCGACGCTCTCTATTCCGCCTGCGATGCCCGCTTCGCCCGCATGGTCGAGCAGGGGGCGGTGGAGGAGGTGCGCGCGCTCTTGGATCTCGGTCTCGATCCCTCCCTGCCGGCGATGCGGGCGGTGGGGGTTCGTGAGCTCGGCGGCGTGCTCGCGGGCAAAGAGAAGCTCGAAACTGCGGTTGCCGCGGCGCAGCAGGCAACCCGGCGCTACGCCAAGCGGCAGATGACCTGGATCCGGCATCAGATGCCTGCGTCCCGGATCATTGAAGCGCAATTTTCAGAAAGAATCTTGCCAGAAATCTTTAAGATTATTCGCCATTTCCTGTTGACCACTCCGGCATGACCCACTAGTTTCCCGCGGCTGCCGTGGAAGTGCCGGATTTTTCGTCATTTATGGCGGCTGCGAAGGAGTGCGGGCCATGGCCGGAGAGGAATTGACGGGGGCGGGGATCGTGATCAAGGCGCTGCTGGACCAGGGCGTCGACGTCATCTTCGGCTATCCCGGCGGCGCCGTGCTTCCGCTCTATGACGAGCTCTTCAAGCAGAACTCGCTGCGCCACATCCTGGTCCGCCATGAGCAGGCCGCCGTTCATTCGGCGGAGGGCTATGCCCGCTCCACAGGCAAGGTCGGAGTCGTCCTGGTGACCTCCGGCCCCGGCGCCACCAATGCGGTGACCGGCCTCACCGACGCGCTCATGGATTCGGTGCCTGTGGTCTGCCTGACCGGCCAGGTACCGACCCATCTCATCGGCAATGATGCCTTCCAGGAGGCGGATACCACCGGCATTACCCGGCCCTGCACCAAGCACAACTACCTGGTGAAGAACATCGGCGATCTCGCGCGCACGATTCACGAGGCTTTCTATGTTGCGCGCAGCGGCCGTCCGGGGCCGGTGGTCGTGGATCTGCCCAAGGACATCCTACAGGCCAAGCATAAATACGCCGGCGGCGCCTCGGTGAAGCACAAGAGTTACAACCCGGCGGTCAAAGGCGACGCCAAGCAGATCGAGAAGGCCGTCGAGCTGATGGCCAAGGCCAAGCGGCCGCTGTTCTACTGCGGCGGCGGGGTCATCAACTCAGGTCCGGCCGCATCCCAGCTCCTGGGCCAGTTCATCCGCCTGACCGGCTTTCCGTGCACGCTGACCCTGATGGGGCTCGGCAGCTTCCCGGCCTCCGACTCGCAATTCATCGGCATGGTCGGCATGCATGGGCTCTACGAGGCCAACATGGCGATGCATGACTGCGACGTGATGATCGCCGTCGGTGCGCGCTTCGACGACCGGGTGACCGGCAAGCTTGCCGCCTTCGCCCCCAACTCGAAGAAGATCCACATCGACATCGACCGTTCCTCGATCAACAAGAATGTCCATGTCGATATCCCCATCGTGGGGGATTGCGGGCGCGTGCTCGAGGACATGATCAAGATCTGGAAGGCGCGCCAGGCGCAGCCCGACGCCAAAGCTATGAAGGCATGGTGGTCGCAGATCGACCAGTGGCGGGCGCGGAAATGTCTGACCTACAAGAACTCCGACAAGATCATCAAGCCGCAATACGCCCTCCAGCGGCTCTACGCGGCGATCAAGGACAAGGACTTCTACATCACCACCGAAGTGGGCCAGCACCAGATGTGGGCGGCCCAGTTCATCGGCTTCGAGAAACCGAACCACTGGCTGACCTCGGGCGGTCTGGGCACGATGGGCTATGGCCTGCCGGCCGCCGCCGGCGTCCAGATCGCCCATCCGGATGCTCTCGTCATCGACGTGGCCGGCGAGGCCTCGATCCTGATGAACATCCAGGAGATGTCCACGGTCATCCAGCACCGCCTGCCGGTGAAGGTGTTCATTCTGAACAACCAGTACATGGGCATGGTGCGGCAATGGCAGGAGCTGCTCCACGGGGGGCGCTATGCCGAGAGCTATACCGACGCCCTGCCGGATTTCGTCAAGCTCGCGGAGGCCTTCGGGGCCGTGGGGCTGCGCGCCGAGAAGCCGGCCGACCTCGACGGCCTCATCCAGGAGATGATCGCGGTCAACCGTCCCGTCATCGCCGATATCGTCGTCGATCAGAAGGAAAACTGCTTCCCGATGATCCCCTCGGGCGCGCCGCATAACGAGATGCTGCTGGGGCCCGAGGACGAAGCCCGGCCGATCTCCGAGGAAGGCATGGTGCTGGTCTGATGGCCAAGGACGACCAGACGGAACGCCATACGATCTCGGTGCTGGTGGATAACGAGGCCGGCGTGCTCGCCCGGGTCATCGGCCTGTTCTCGGGCCGCGGCTACAATATCGAGAGCCTGACCGTCGCCGAGGTCGATCCGATGGAGCGGCTCTCGCGCATCACCATCGTAACCTCCGGCACGCCGATGATCATCGAGCAGATCAAGAACCAGCTCGACCGCCTGGTGCCGATCCACAAGGTGCGCGACCTCACCATCGACGGTGCGGCGCTGGAGCGCGAGCTCGCCCTGGTCAAGGTGCGCAGTACAGGCGAGAAGAGGGTTGAATCCCTGCGCATCGCCGATATCTTCCGGGCCAGGGTCGTGGATGCGACCATCGAGAGCTTCGTCTTCGAGATGACAGGCTCGACCGACAAGCTCAACGCCTTCATCGGCCTGATGCGCCCGCTGGGTCTGGTTGATGTGGCGCGGACCGGTGTTGCGGCCATCGCTCGTGGGCCGGACCCGATCTAGACCATTTCTCTTCTTCGCCGAAAGGAAGTCTCCATGCGTGTTTATTACGACCGCGACGCCGATGTGAACCTGATCAAGGGGAAGAAGATCGCCGTTGTCGGCTATGGCAGCCAGGGCCATGCCCATGCCCTCAATCTGAAGGATAGCGGGGCGAAGGACGTCCGGGTTGCGTTGCGCGAGGGCTCGGCCAGCATCAAGAAGGCGGAGAATGCCGGCGTCGAGGTGATGACGCCGAAGAAGGCCGCCGAATGGGCCGATGTCATCATGGTGCTGACGCCCGATGAGCTCCAAGCCAAGCTCTATACCGACGACCTTGCCAAGCATATGAAGCAGGGTGCCGCACTCGCCTTCGCCCATGGCCTGAACATCCATTTCAAGTTGATCGAGCCGCGCTCGGACCTCGATGTGTTCATGGTGGCGCCCAAGGGCCCCGGTCACACCGTGCGCTCGGAGTATCTCAAGGGCGGCGGCGTGCCCTGCCTGGTGGCGGTGGCGCAGAACGCCAGCGGCAATGCGTTCGAGATCGGCCTCAGCTATGCCAGCGCCATCGGCGGTGGACGCTCGGGCATCATCGAGACGACCTTCCGCGAGGAATGCGAGACCGACCTCTTCGGCGAGCAGGTGGTGCTCTGCGGTGGCCTCACGGCGCTGATCCAGGCCGGCTACGAGACCCTGATCGACGCGGGCTATGCGCCGGAGATGGCCTATTTCGAATGCCTGCATGAGGTGAAACTGATCGTCGACCTCATCTATGAGGGTGGCATCGCCAATATGCGCTACTCCATCTCCAACACCGCCGAGTATGGCGACTATACTCGCGGGCCCCGGGTCATCACCGACGAGACCAAGGCCGAGATGAAGCGCATCCTGGACGACATCCAGTCCGGACGCTTCGCCCGCGACTGGGTCCTGGAGAACCAGGCTGGCCAGTCGAGCTTCAAGGCCATGCGCCGGCGCGCCGCCGAGCATCCCATCGAGGCGGTCGGCGCCCAACTCCGCGACATGATGCCCTGGATCGGCAAGAACAAGCTGGTCGACAAGACGAAGAACTAGCGTCGTCTCGCCCTCTTCATTCTCGCCCCGGGACGGCGGAGAGGGGCGGGGTGAGGGGGCCGCGCTGACGGCAAGGCCGATGGTCGCATGCGCGCACCCGCATCCCGCCGAAGACCGATCCGGAGTCTGCCGCCCGGCCCCTCCGTGGCCGATCCCGCGGCAGGTCTCTGGGCGGTGGCACTCTATTCCGTCGCCGGGTTGACGCTGCTGCGCCTCGCCTTCCTAAGGCTCTCGCCGCTCGAGCTCGATCCTGTGGAGGCGACGCGCTGGCTCTGGAGCCGGACGCTCGCGCTTGGCTATGACGGCGCCGCGCCGCTCCCGATCTGGCTAAGCTCGGTCGCGGCCGGCTTCTGCGGGCCGGAAGCGGCCTGCACCCGAGCGGTGAGCCCGCTGCTCCAGGCGGGAACGGCGATGCTGGTGGGCGGGGCGGGCATCGTGCTGGGCGGTTTTCGCCTCGGCGCCTGGGCCATGCTGATCTATGCCACGCTTCCCGGTGTGGCGATCGCCTCGATGTGGCTCGCCCCGGACTCGCCCTTGGCGTTCTTCTGGGCCCTCACGCTCCATGCTTTCGTGAGGCTGCGCCAAAGCAGGGATATTCGCTGGGCCCTTCTCGCCGGGGTCGCGGCGGGGCTGGGGACCCTCAGCAGCATAGCCATGCTCCTGTTTCCCCTGGGCGTGGCGCTCCATCGGCTCCTGGGGCGCGGACGGGGCTCGGCCATCGCGGGCCGGCATCTCGCCCTCATGGTGCTGCTCCTGCTGCTGGTCCTCCTGCCGCATGCGATCTGGCGGCTCGGCCATGGCATTTTCCTGCCGCATGTCGGACCAGCGATGGGCCTCCTTTCCTTCCTGGCCTGGCAGATCGTGATCTTGGGCCCCTTTGCCCTCGGCCTGCTCGCGGGCCTCGGCTTCCTGCGGCGGCACGGAGCGGCAGCCGAAAAGGAGGTGCTGTCGTCCGACGACTGCCGGTTGCTACTCTGCCTGTCGCTGCCAGTTCTCTCGGTCTGTCTTCTGGCCGCGCTTGCAGCGGGTCCCGGCCCGAATGCGCTTTCCTATGCTCCGGGGGCCGTGACCGTCGCCTATCTCGCCGTCGCGCTGCTGCTGGCGGGCCTCGCCTTACAGGGCCCTGCCTTCATTTGGCTGAAGGTAACGGTGATCGCCCAAGGTGCGATCGGTCTCGCCCTTTACGGGCTCATCTGGGCCATGCCCCATTGGCATAGCGCGTCCCGTCCGCTGGCTGAGGCCGTCGCCCGGTTGACGGGCTGGCATGCGCTCGGCCGGGCGGTCACCGCCGAGCTAACCCAGCAGATGCCGCCGCCAAAGCTCCTGATCGACAAACGGGTGCCGGCAAGCCTCGTGCTCTATTATGCGGAGATCCCGCCTGGCAGCTATGTGCCCTGGCAGGACGATCCCCAAGGTCTGGGTAGCGGAACGGCGCCGCTTCAGCCCGGTGCTGCGGGGCCGTTCCTCCTGGTCGGCCCAGCCGGGCATGAGAATGAGATCGCGGCGCAATTCAACGAGGTTCAGACCGTGGGCAGCGTCATCATTCCTCTCTTCACCGGCGAGCTGCGCCGCTTTGAGCTCGACCGGTTGGCGGGGTTCCGGGGCGGTCAGCCATGAGACGCCTGGTAGCTCTCCTGCTGATCACAGCATTTCTGGGAGCCACCGTGGTGTTCCTCCTCTATCCGGAACTGGACCTGGCGGTGGGCGGCAACATGCTCGGGCCCGATGGCCGCTTCCTGCTGGCCCTCTCACGGCCCGCCGAGTTGCTTCACTATGCGACCCCCTATTGGGTCGGCATCTGCATCGCCTTCTTTGTCCTTGCCGCCATCCTGCGGCTTCTTGGCCGGCCCATCGGCAATCTGGGCCTCTGGCAGGCCCTCTATGTTGCGGCCGTCTTCGCCATAGGTCCGGGGCTCCTCACCAACACTTTGCTGAAGGATCATTCCGGCCGCCCGCGGCCGGTGGATGTGCTGCAGTTCCGCGGCTCGAATGTCTATGTGGCGCCCTTCGCCTTCGATGGCGACTGCGACCATAATTGCTCCTTCGTGGCCGGCGATCCCTCGGCCGCCTTCGCCCTCACCGCCCCGGCGCTGCTGCTGCCCGCGCGCCGTCGGAAATGGGGCATCGCCGCGGCGCTGGGCTTCGGGGTCGCGGTTGGGCTGCTCCGCATGTATCAGGGAGGGCATTTCCTGAGCGACGTCATCTTCGGCGCCATTTTCTCCCTGGGCACGGTGCTGCTGCTGCATTGGCTCATGTTCCGGCCGGACGGGACCCCGCTAGTCGCCCGAGCCGCTACAGGGCCGGACGAGAGCGGGAATTTGCCCTTGTCGTCGCCCCGGGCCTCAGGCTAGAAAAGTTACAGGCTTCCCGCCAGAGCCCGAGAACGGCTGCCGGGATCAGAGAAGTTCAGTTCCGCTGCAGCTGTGGATAACCAGGCCGGAGAAATCCGGCTCAGAGGAACGGAAACCATGTCCGCAATCTCCAGCCCGACCAAGAGCGCCGGCGCGAGCGAGCGTCCCTCCGATCGAGTCGTCATCTTCGACACGACCCTGCGCGACGGCGAGCAGGCGCCCGGCTGCTCCATGAACCTCGAGGAGAAGCTCCGCATCGCCACGGTGCTGGAGGAGATGGGTGTCGATGTCGTCGAAGCGGGCTTTCCCATTGCTTCCAATGGCGATTTCGAGGCCGTACGTGGCGTGGCGCAGATTCTGAAGACCTCTTCCGTCGCCGGGCTGGCGCGCGCCTCCCGAAAGGATATCGACCGGGCCTGGGAGGCATTGAAGGATGCGGCGCGCCCGCGCATACATACCTTCATCTCGACCAGCCCCTTGCATATGAAGTTCAAGCTGCAGATGGAGCCCGAGGCGGTGCATCAGGCGATCATCGACAGCGTCACCCATGCCCGCAATCTCTGCGAGGATGTGGAATGGTCGGCGGAGGATGCCTCGCGCACCGACCGCGATTTCCTCTGCCGCTGCGTCGAGACGGCGATCAAGGCCGGGGCGCGGACAGTGAACATTCCCGATACGGTGGGATATGCGATTCCCGAGGAATTCGCCGGGCTCATCGCCATGCTGCGCAACCGCGTGCCCAACATCGACAAGGCGGTGATTTCGGTCCACTGCCACAACGATCTCGGATTGGCGGTCGCCAATTCGCTGGCGGCGGTCGTCGCCGGGGCGCGGCAGGTCGAGTGCACCATCAACGGCCTCGGTGAGCGAGCGGGCAATGCGGCGATGGAGGAGATCGTCATGGCGCTGCGCACGCGCCACGATGCCATGGCCTACGCCACCGGCATCGAGACAACCACGATCACCCGCGCCTCCAAGCTCGTCTCGACCATCACCGGCTTCGCGGTCCAGCCCAACAAGGCCATCGTCGGCGCCAATGCCTTCGCGCATGAGTCCGGCATCCATCAAGACGGCATGCTGAAGCATGCCGGCACCTATGAGATCATGACGCCGGAATCCGTAGGCCTCAGCCGCTCGACCCTGGTGATGGGCAAGCATTCGGGCCGCCATGCCTTCCGCACCAAGCTGAAGGAGCTGGGCTTCGATCTGGGGGACAACGCCCTGGAGGACGCCTTCCGCCGCTTCAAGGAGCTCGCCGACAAGAAGAAGGACGTCTATGACGAGGACATCATCGCCCTCGTCGATGACGAGGTGGTTCGCAGCAACGATCGGATCCGGTTCGTCTCGCTCCAGGTGATCGCTGGCTCCAAGGGCCCGCAGCAGGCGGATCTGGAGTTGGAGATCGATGGCAAGGCGATGGCCGCCCGGGCGACCGGGGACGGGCCGGTCGACGCCACCTTCAAGGCCATCAAGACGCTCTTCCCCCATGAGGCGAAGCTTCAGCTCTTCCAGGTGAATGCGGTCACGGCCGGCACCGATGCCCAGGCCGAGGTGACGGTCCGCCTCGAGGAAGAAGGCAAGACGGTCAATGGCCAAGGGGCCGATACCGATACCCTCGTCGCCTCCTGCAAGGCTTATATTCACGCGCTGAACAAGCTGCTCGTGAAGCGCCAGAAGACCGCCCCGGCCGCCCTTTCAGCCTAACCGAAAGCCCGGTCCCCTCCGTTTCTGCCCATCTGGGTTGCGCCGAGCCGGGCGCGGCCACAACGTCCTTGAATTTGCCGCAGGGGGCGGCTATGCCCAGCGGACTCAAACCTGAGGTTCTCCGGGGATGTTCCATAGAGTGCTCGGCATGCTCTCCGCCGACATGGCGATCGATTTGGGCACGGCCAATACGCTGGTTTATGTCAAGGGGCGGGGCATAGTCCTGAACGAGCCGTCGGTCGTCGCCATCGCCGAGGTCAAGGGCAAGAAGCGCGTGCTTGCGGTCGGCGATGAGGCGAAGATGATGCTGGGCCGCACGCCGGGCAATATCTCCGCCATTCGTCCCTTGCGGGACGGCGTCATCGCCGATTTCGAAGTGGCGGAGGAAATGATCAAGCATTTCATCCGCAAGGTTCACAACCGGCGCAGCTTCGCCAGCCCCCAGGTCATCATTTGCGTGCCCTCAGGCTCGACCGCCGTCGAGCGCCGCGCCATCCAGGAATCCGCCGAATCGGCCGGTGCCCGGCGCGTGTTCTTGATCGAAGAGCCCATGGCGGCGGCGATCGGCGCCGGCCTTCCGGTTACCGAGCCGACCGGCTCGATGGTCGTCGACATCGGCGGCGGCACCACCGAGGTCGCGGTCCTCTCTTTGGGCGGCATCGTCTATTCGCGCTCGGTGCGCATGGGCGGGGACAAGATGGACGAGGCGATCATCGCCTATATCCGCCGCAACCATAACCTGCTGGTGGGCGAGGGCAGCTCCGAGCGAATCAAGAAGGAGATCGGCTCAGCCTGTCCGCCGGAAGATGGCGAGGGCCGCGTGCTGGAGATCAAGGGGCGCGACCTGATGAACGGCGTGCCCAAGGAGCTGGTGATCAGCGAGCGCCAGATTGCCGAGAGCCTGGCCGAGCCGGTCGGGGCCATCATTGAGGCGGTGAAGGTCGCCCTCGAGCATACGGCCCCCGAGCTGGCCGCCGATATTGTCGACAAGGGGATTGTGCTCACGGGTGGCGGTGCGCTGCTCAGCAATCTCGATTTCGTGCTGCGCCATGCGACCGGCCTGCCGGTTTCCATCGCGGACGATCCTCTGAGCTGCGTGGCGCTCGGCACCGGGCGCTGCCTGGAGGAGATGTCGACGCTGAAGACCCTGCTCATCGATACCTATTGATCGGGGTCCGCGCGAGGCCTGGATGCGGTTCCTGCATCCAATGGTTGAAAATCTAAAAAGTCTTTTAATTGCCGAG
>DATFRE010000324.1:0-8509 GCA_035263545.1 Dongiaceae bacterium | reverse complement strand
GGCCGACTGCTGATGGATCAGGATGTCGACCTTGGCGTGCTGCCAGTGAAATCCGTCCTGCTCGTAGCCGATATCGCGGATCGCGTGGCGCGCGACCTCCTCGAGCAGGCCCTTGGTCACCGAGGCCGGGCCGCGAACCTCGCCGGCCAGCACGACTTGATTGGTCGTCGCCAGGGTCTCGCAGGCGACGCGCGAATAGGGATCGGTGCCGAGGAAGGCATCCACCACCGCATCGGAGATGCGGTCGCAGACCTTGTCGGGATGCCCTTCGGACACGGATTCGCTGGTGAAAAGATAGTTTCGATGCTTGGCCAAGAAAGCGCCCCTTCGGATGGCGGTTCGCGGAAGGCCCTAAAGGCGCCTATCCGGCATCCCATGCCGGCGGCGGCAACCCCTTGAGACAAACGATTCCCAGGGGCCGCAGGGCGCCGGATCATCCTCAGGGGCCCCCTCCGGGTCAAGAGAGGATTCCTTTGGCAAATACTTGCCCCTGCGGCACAAGGACGCCCCAAGGATTGCCCCTGGGGCGTCCCGGCCGGTCAGTTTTCGTGGTGAAAAAGGGGTGTCAGGCGGCCGCCGCTTTTGCCAGCGCCTTGGTCAGCTCGAAGACCCGCTTGCGGACCCGCGCCTCATCGATGCGGTAATAGGCACGGACCAGTTCCAGAGTCTCGCGCCGCGCGAGGGGATCGGGCTCGACCGCATAGGCCTGCATCCTCGTCTCCGATACGCCCATGAGGCGGCTCGGGGATTTGTTGGCGACGCTCGCCTCCATATCCTCGAAGAAATAGGCGATCGGCACCTCGAGCACGCGAGCGAGATCGAACAGCCGGCTCGAGCCGACGCGATTGGCGCCGCGCTCATACTTCTGCACTTGCTGGAAGGTGAGCCCGATGGCCTCCGCAAGCTTTTCCTGACTCATACCCAGCAGCGTGCGGCGCTGCCTGATGCGCTGGCCGACATGAACATCGATCGGGTTCGGGAAGCCTTTGCTGGCCATCCGGCCCGAGGATTTACGAGGCTTTCGCATGAGAGTCCTCCAGTGACCGTTCGACGACGGGTCATGCTGACTTAACACAGCGCCCTTGAGGGTCAACCGGAGATTGTGATTATGGATTATATTTAATCTTGCAGCTGTTTAATCTTGCTGGTTGAGCCTCGATAACCGCCTGCACTGGCACCCCTTTCTTGCTTTCCCGTCATCCTGGCGTAAGCCGGTATTTAGGGTTGCAATGCTGCGCGGCGGCGCGAATTCAGGAACGATCCTGCCGCGGGTCGCGGCGGGCGAGCCACCAGACCAGGAGCCCGGCAATCAGGAGCTGGACGAGGAGGGTCCAGCCGCCGAAGCGGGCGAAGAGCGGCGGGGGATTGATCGCCGCGGGCAGCGGCAGATCGCGCACCGCGCTCTTGCCGAGCTCGATCTCAGACAGCACCCGGCCATAGGGATCGATGAGGCCGGAGATGCCGGTATTGGCCGCGCGCACCAGAGGCAGGCCTTCCTCGACCGCGCGCAGGCGCGCCGCGGTGAAATGCTGGTAGGGCCCGCTGGAGGTCCCGAACCACCCGTCATTGGTGAGGTTGAGAAGCCATTGCGGCCTGTTGTTGGGATCGACCACACGGCCGGGAAAGATGACCTCGTAGCAGATCAGCGGGCCGACGGGGGGCAGGCCGGGAAGCGTGAGCGTGCGCGGACCAGGGCCCTCGGTGAAATCGACATCGCCGGGCGTGATCTTGTTGATGAAGGGAAAAACCGAGCGCAGCGGCACATATTCGCCCAGGGGCACGAGGTGGAACTTGTCGAAGCTGCCGACGAGATTGCCGTCGTGATCCAGGGCCTCGGCGCTGTTGTAGAGATGCTGCGGGTCTCCTTCGGTCGGCTCGCCGCGCAGCGCCCCGGTGATGAGGAGCGCCCCCGGCGGCACCGCCTGGCCCAGCCACTGGCGCAGCTTCGGGTTGCGCTCGAGAAGGTAGGGCACGGCCGTCTCCGGCCAGATCGCCGCGGTGACGTTCTCGATGCCGGGCACGACGATCGTCAGCTGGCGATGGAGCGCGACGTTTTGCTCGCCCTGGCCATCCTTCCATTTCAGGCTTTGCGCGATGTTCGGCTGAACGACGCGCAGCAACGTATGGGGCACGAAGGCCTCGTCGGCCATCACCAGGCGCGCCGTGCCGCCGAGATAGAGCAGCAGGGCCACCAGCACCGCGCCGCCGCAGGCCGCCAGCGCCGGGCGCAGCGGGCTTTCCCAGAGCACCGCCGGCATGGCGGCAATGGCGACGGTCAGAAGGCTCAAGCCCCAGATGCCGCCGATCGCCGCGTATTGGTTGAGCGCGTCCGAGAAGGCGAGGGTGTAGCCCGCGAGATCCCAGGGAAAGCCGCTGAGGAGTTGGCCGCGCAGCCATTCCGCGACGACCCAGAATGCGGCGAAGGCGACGACCTTCGCGGGCCCGCGGAGCCGAAGCGCGCGGGTGGCAAGCGCGGCGAAGGCGATGAACAGCGCCATGCCTCCGGCAAGCCCGCCGATGATCGGCGGAATCATCCAGCCGAAGCGGGCAGCATCGACCAGCAGCGATTCGGCGATCCAGTAGAAGGCGACGATGAAATGGCCGAACCCCCACCACCAGCCGGCGGAGAAGCTCGCGAGCGGCGGACGCCGGTCGTCGATGAGAAGCAGGAGCGCGGTCAGGCCCAGAACCAGCAGCGGAAAGACGAAGAGCGGCGGCAGGGCGAGCCCGGCAAGCGCGCCAAGCAGCAAAGCGAGGCCCCGGCGGCGCCAGCCGCGCGCGGCCTGCAGGCGATCAACGACGCCCGTCAGAAACCCTTTGGAATCGGTCATTCCGCCCCTTTGTCCTTGTCGGGGGATTGCGTCGGAAGGTTGCGCACCCTGACGCGCTTGACCCGCCTGGGATCGGCGTCTCTGACCTCGAAGGTGAGGCCGGAGGGATGGAGGATGAGCTCGCCCCGGCTCGGCACGCGATCGGCGAGATGGACCACCAGCCCGCCGACGGTATCGATATCGGCCGCGCGTTCCTCAGGCGTCAGGACCGGGCCGACCTCCTGCTCGAATTCCTCGATCGTCGCGCGACCATCGGCGGTCAGCGTGCCGTCGGGCCGCGGGATCAGCTTGGGGCCGGTCGCGATGTCGTGCTCGTCCTCGATCTCGCCGACGATCTGCTCGACCAGATCCTCGATGGTGATGAGGCCGTCGATCCCGCCGAACTCGTCGACGACGAGGGCGAGATGCTGGCGCGAGAGCCGCATCTGCAGCAGGAGATCCAGAACCCGCATGGAGGGGGCGACGAAGAGGACCTGCCGGAGGCTCGCCTTGAGATCGAAGGCGGGGCCGCCGGATCGCGCGGTCAGCAGGTCCTTGATATGGACGAAGCCGATGATGTCGTCGAGGGATTCGCGATAGACCGGCAGGCGCGAATGGCCATGGGCACTGAACTCGGCGAGCAGCGCGTCCTGGCCAATATCTTCCGGCACCGCGTGGATGTCGGCCCGCGGCACCATGGCGTCGCTGGCCGAGAGATCGCGCAACCTGAGGATGTTGCGCAGCAGGCCGCGCTCGCCCGCGGTGATGGGCTCGCCGTCCTCGCCGCTTTCGCCCTCGGCTTCGACCTCCTCGATGATCTCTTCCAGCGCATCGCGCAGCGCTTCATCGCGCTTGCGTCCCCGGCGTCTCAGCTTCAGCCAGCTCCGCAGCCGCGCCGAGGGTGTCGATTCCTCGCCGTCCGAATCGCTCATGATCCGGCCTTGCCGGGCTTGCGCCGGGGCGGGGGCGAGGCGCCATAGGGATCGGCGATGCCGAGGCCGGCGAGAATCTCGATCTCCAACCGTTCCATGCGTCGCGCCTGGCCTGGCCTCTCGTGGTCGTGGCCCATCAGATGCAGCACGCCATGCACCACCAAATGCGTGACGTGTGCGGCGAGGGTCTTGCCTTGCGCTTCGGCCTCCGCCGCGATGGTCTCCAGCGCCAGGACCACATCCCCCAGCGCTCCGGGCGCGCCATCGAAGGATAGCACATTCGTCGATTTGTCGCGCCCGCGGAACTCGCGGTTGAGCCGGCGCTGCAGGCTGTCATCGGCAAGCACGATGCAGAGACCGCCCGCGGGCAGGGAGCCCATTCCGCCCGCATCGAGGGCGGCGCGGGCGGCCCGGCGCGCGCAGGCAGGAGCACCCGGAAATGCGCGACGCCAGGCCGGCGCTTCGACCCTGAGCGCGATGGGGAGTCCCACGAGCCTAGCCTTCGGACCTGGGCTTCGACTTCGCGTCCCGCGCGTCATAGGCGCGCACAATGCGCGTCACCAAAGGGTGGCGGACGATATCGACCTCGGTGAAACGCACCATGCCGATGCCGTCGACGCCGGAAAGCGTGTCGACGGCGTCCTGCAGGCCCGAGCGCTGGCCGGGCGGCAGATCGATCTGCGACAGGTCGCCGGTGACCGCCATGCGGCTCTTCTCGCCGAGGCGGGTCAGAAACATCTTCATCTGCACGGGCGTGGTGTTCTGCGCCTCGTCCAGGATGGCGTAGCAGTGGGTGAGCGTGCGCCCGCGCATGAAGGCGAGCGGGGCGATCTCGATCTCGCCGCTGGAGAGACGGCGCAGGACCTGCTCCGCCGGCATCATGTCGTAGAGCGCGTCGTAGAGGGGACGCAGATAGGGGTCGACCTTCTCGCGGAGATCGCCGGGCAGGAAGCCCAGCCGCTCGCCCGCCTCGACCGCGGGCCGCGACAGCACGATGCGGTCGACCTCGCCCTTGGTCAGATGGGCGACGGCCACGGCGACGGCGAGGTAGGTCTTACCGGTGCCCGCGGGCCCGATGCCGAAGACGAGCTCGCGCGCCTGGAGCTGGCGCAGATACTGCGCCTGCGCCGCGCTGCGCGGGCTGATATGGCGGCGCTGGGTGCGGATGGCGACCCCGTCGCTGCCGAAGAGGGAGGGCTCCGTCCCGTCCTCCGTCTGGCTGAGGCGGATCGCCGCGTCGATCTCGCTGAAATCGACCGCGAATCCGCGCTTCAACCTCTGGTAGAGCTGGTTCAGCACCTGGCGCGCCTGGGCGACGGCGGCCGGTTCGCCCGAGACCGCGATCTGATTGCCGCGCGACATCAGCGACACGCCGAGGCTCTGCTCGATGCGGGCCAGATGCCGATCGTGCTCGCCATAGAGAATCGGCAGGAGCCGATTGTCGTCGAACTGCAGGACCAGGGGTTGGGAGATGGCGGGCGGCGGCAAGGCGGTCAGGCGCCCAAGGCGAGGCTGGCGGCGGGACGCGCCGAGGCAGCTCGTGCCACGGCGACGGGTCGTCCGCGCAGGCTGGCCGCACCGAGGCCTTCGATCTCCACCTCGGCGACGCAGCCGATCAGGCTCTCGGACGCCTCGGCATGCACCGGCTGCAGATAGGGGCTGCGGCCCTTGAGCTGTCCTGCATGGCGGCCGGGCGCCTCGAAGAGGACCGGCAGGCGCCGCCCGATCATCGATTCGTTGAAGGCCAGCATCTGGCGCTGGAAAAGAGCCTGGAGCCGCGCCAGACGCTCTGCCTTTTGGGGCTCCGGGACCTGATCCTGGGCCAACGCTGCCGGCGTCCCGGGACGCGGGCTGTATTTGAAGGAGAAGGCCGCGGCGAAGCCGACCGCCTCGATCAGCGCCAAAGTGGCCGCGAAATCCGCCTCGCTCTCGCCGGGGTAGCCGACGATGATGTCGGTCGAGAGCGCGAGGTCGGGACGGGCGCCGCGCAGGCGCTCGACCAGAGCCAGATAGTCCCCGGCACGATGCTTGCGGTTCATCGCCGCCAGGATGCGGTCCGAGCCCGACTGCACCGGCAGATGCAGGAAGGGCATCAGCTTCTCCTCCTCGGCATGGGCGGCGATCAGCGCCTCGTCCATATCGGCGGGGTGGGAGGTGGTATAGCGGATGCGGGCCAGGCCCTCGATCCGCGCCAGCGCGCCGATCAGCCGGGCAAGGCCCCACTCTTCGCCCTTGGCTTCCCCATCAAGGCCGGCGCCGTGATAGGCGTTGACGTTCTGGCCCAGCAACGTGATCTCCCGGGCGCCGCGTTCGACTAGCCCCCTTGCCTCGGCCAGCACCGCCTCGACCGGGCGCGAGGCCTCCGCTCCGCGGGTATAGGGCACGACGCAGAAGCTGCAGAACTTGTCGCAGCCTTCCTGCACCGAGAGGAAGGCCGTGACCCCGGCCGCGCCCGTCGCAGCCGGCAGATGATCGAACTTCGATTCGACCGGAAACTCGGTGTCGAGCTGGGCGCCGGCGCCGCGCGTGGCCCGGGCCACCATCTCCGGCAGGCGGTGATAGGTCTGCGGCCCCAGCACGATATCCACATGGGGTGCGCGGCGCAGGATCTCGGCACCTTCCGCCTGGGCAACACAGCCCGCGACCGCGATCACCAGATCGCCGCCATCCTGCCGGCGCCGGGTCTTCAAGCCCCGCAGGCGCCCCAGCTCGGAGAAGAGCTTCTCGGCCGCCTTCTCCCGAATATGGCAGGTGTTGAGGATCACCATATCGGCCGATTCCGGCCCGTCGGTGGGGGCATAGCCCAAGGGCGCCAGCGTCTCCGCCATGCGGTCGGAGTCGTAGACGTTCATCTGGCAGCCATAGGTCTTGATGAAGAGAGATTTGGGCACGCGCGATCCGTCGGCCTTGCTCGAGGTAATCAAGGGTGCGGAAAAGCGGGTCCCATGGCGCAATTCTACCATTCCCGCCCTCGCACCCGCCAGTGCCTCACCGTCCGGGGGCCGGCGATCATTGCGGCCGGCCGGCGATGGCCTCGGCCATGCCGCGGGCTATGGCCTGGCGGCAATGGTCGGCAAGCGCCTTGCGGGAGCCGAACTGGTCGATATTGACCGGGGGGTGGAACTCCACCACCACCTTGACCCGGCCCAGGCCGGCGAAATGCCAGAGATGGGGGGCAAGCTCCATATCGCCATACCAGGCGAGCAGGGGCCGGAGCGAACGGCCGAGGGGGAATCCGTTCAGCTCCGCATAGGCGATGGAGACGGGCTGCACCGTCAGCGGCCTTCCGTCCGCCAGGCGCCGCTCGGCGACGCTGAAGAGCGCGCTGAAGAAGGGCAGCGTCCGGTTGCCATCGTCGCTCGTCCCCTCGGGGAACAGCATCAGGTTGTCGCCGGCGGCGAGCCGCTCGGCGATCGCATCGCGCTGATCGGCGGTGCTGCCCGGCCGGCGGTCGACGAAGACGGTGCGCTGGAGGCGCGCCAGCGTGCCGAAGAAGGGCCAGCTCGCGACCTCCGCCTTGGCGATGAAGCAGACGGGGATCAGCGAGGAGAAGACCTCGATATCGATATAGGAGCTGTGATTGGCCACGAAGAGGGTCGGCCGGCTCTTCACCGGCGTGCCGCGCAGGACCACGTCGAGGCCGAAGAGCCAGCAGACGCAGCGGTGATAGACGACGGGGATGCGCTCGGCCAACCGGCTTCCGAGCGCGATACTGATCGCCTGGAGGGGGATCAGGATCAGAGTGGCGATCAGATAGGGGACCAGCAGCAGCGTCGCGCGGATGGGCGAATGGAGGCTCAGATCGGAGGTATCGGCCTTGAATCCGCGCCGGCGCCACCGGCCGGCTTCGCGGGCCGCCGCCTCGCCCGGCCGGGGTGGTTCGGCCGTGACATCGTCGTCAAGGGCCATGAGGACCGATCAGCCCGAGTGTCCTGCCCCAGAAACTCGCGTAGGAGTTTTTGGGATAGGCAGGACGCTCGAATCAATGATTTGTGTCCCGCAGCCAGCGGGACCGCGGCTCGACGAATCTCGCATTCGGGACACTAGATCATTCAGCCGCTGGGGCCGCCCGAGGTCCGGGCTTCCTCGGCGCGCGTGTAGTGGCGGTAATACTTGCCCGTCACCCGATCGGTCGCCACCACGACCGAGACGTCGGTGGTGTGAAACTGGCGGTCGATCACAGCGCCGTCACCGACGAAGCCGCCCAACCTGAGATAGCCCTTGATCAGCGGCGGAAGCTGGCCCAGAGCGGCGCGGGCATCGATCTTGTCGCGCGGCATCATGTTCATCGAGACGTAGCGCTGCGGCAGGGCCCGGGGCCGGAGGTTGGCGGGCGCCAAATGATGGTGATGCAGATAGGAGAGGGAGAGCGCGTGCTCGGCGGGATCGATCCCGGGAAAACTGGCGCAGCCGAACATCACGCCGATCTCGTGATACATCACGTAATCGGCGATGCCGCGCCACATGAGCTGCATGACCGAGCGCTGGCGATAGGCGGCCTCGATGCAGGACCGGCCGAGCTCCAGGATCTCTCCCGGGAAGGCGAGGATGTGGCGGATGTCGTATTCGTCGACCGAATAGAACTGCCCGCGCTTCTCCGCCATGGCCCGGCGCAGCAGGCGATAGGTGCCGACGACCCGGCCGGGTCCCGCCGGCAGCGAGCGGTCGATCACCAGAAGATGGTCGCAGTAATCGTCGAAGCTGTCGAAGTCGCGCTTCAGCCGCGACATCTCCGCCGTCGGCTGGGCCGCCATCTCTTCATAGAAG
>DATFRE010000323.1:0-6007 GCA_035263545.1 Dongiaceae bacterium | reverse complement strand
TGCCGCTCCAGATAGCTCCGTTCCTCGGCGCCCAGCTCCAACGGCGCAATCGGCCGACCCTTCGAACCTGCAATCGCCATCAGCGCTCTCCTTCCAGAGCACTCTTCTATAATGTAATGAATTTCAGTTCCAGGTGACTAGCCTTTGAAAACATAGCGCCCCGCTTTCAGGAAGTTCATGGGATCCAAGGGTCGTCCGTCGATCCGCACCTCGTAGTGGACATGGGCGCCGCTGCTGCGCCCCGAGCTCCCTAGAAGCCCGATCTGGTCGCGATAGTCGACCGTCTCGCCGACCTTCACGTCGATCCGGGCAAGATGACCATAGCGGGTATGAACACCCAAGCCATGGTCGATTTCAACCATGCGACCATAGCTGCCCTTCCAACCCGCAAAGACCACGATGCCGGGTGAGGTCGCCAGCACGGGCGAGAGCCGCGCATTGGCGAGATCGACTCCCTCATGCATGGAAAGCCGGCCATTGAAAGGATCCCGGCGGATGCCGAAAGTGCTGTTGAGCTGATAGTGGTCTACGGGCGCTGCGAGCGGGAGGGTGCGCAGCACGAGTTGGAGCGCTTCCAGCCGGCCCACCTCGCCGTCCAGTGAGGCGACGCTTGCGAGCGCGAGCTTGCTTCCGGCCGTCGCCGAGCCCCTGACCGGAACGAAAGGACCGCCCTCACCGCCCGCGAGCTCGCGCCGGGCACGGGATAGGAGGAGGTCGACATCCACCCCGGTCATGGCGACGGTCTTCTCCACCTCGCCGACGCCCGCATGCGCCCGGGTCGCCAGACGGTCGACGATGGACTGTTGCGTCGTCTGGATCGTGGCGAGCTCGTCCTCCAGGGCCGCGATCCGATCGGCCAGATCCTGGCGCGCGGTCTGCAGGGCAGCCTGCTCGCCCATGGCTCTTGCGAGGAGCGACCTCGCATCGGCGGTCTGCAGCAGCAATCGGGTGTTGTCGCCCCGGGTCGCGTCGAGCTGCCCCAAAAGCTGAACGATCATCTTCCCCGCCGCCTCGCGATCCAGGGCGCCCGTGCTCTCGCGCTGCTGCGCGCTCGCCAGATCTTGCTCCAGCGCCGTGATCCGCTCCGCCAGCGCCTGGCGATCCGCCAGCCCCGCGTCGATCCGGTTCGCCAGCCGGCGCTGATCCTCCCCCGCCGCGGCGAGCGAATCCTTGAGGCGGGCGATCTTTCTGGCTGCGAGCTCGCCTGCTGCGGCACCCTCGGCTTCGCGCTGCCGCGCATCTACCAGGCCTTGCTCCAGCGCGGCGATCTGAGCCATCAGCGCCTGGCGGTCCGCCAGCCCCGCATCGATCCGGCTCGCCAGCTGCCGCTGCTCGCCTTCGGCCATGGCGAGTGCGTCCTTGAGCCGGGCGATCTCTCTGCTTGCAAGCTCGCGCGCCGCGGCACCTTCGGCTTCGCGCTGCCGCGCGTCCAGCGGGCTTTGCTCGAGTGCCACGATCTGAGCCATCAAAGCCTCGCGGCTCGCCTGGCCGGCGCGGAGGTCGCTCATCAGCCGCCGCAGATCCCCTTCCGCCTGGCTCCGGGCCGCGGCAGTGGCCATCATCTGCTGCTGGACGTCCGAGAGGCTCCCCTGCAGCGCCAGAACCTGCACGGCCAGAGTCTGCCTGCGATCCTCGGCAAGCAGCAGATCGCGCCGCATCGCGGCCAGCTCGGCGGCGAGGTGAAGGCGCGAATTGTCGAGCTCGAGAGCCATCGTTTGGCGGGCCTGGCTGAGGGCCCTGTTCTCCGCCTTTGCCGCATCGAGCTGGCCCTGAAGCCCGGCAGCCGTCCGGGTCAGCTCGCCGTCATAGCGCGTCAGGGCCTGCAGATCGAGGGCGAGGCGCCTGAGTTCGCCGGAGAGCGCAGCACCGGGTGCGCGCTCCGGGCCGGCTTCCGAGGGCGCCGCCAATGGCCGTGAACCGTCAAGGTTTCCCCTCAGCTGCTGTGCATAGGCCAGAAGCTGGGCATAGCTTCGCTCCGCCTGGGCCAACAGCCTGCCATAGGCGAAATGCGCTGCCTCGAGTTCGCTGCGTTCGGTCGCAAGCTGGCGGCTATTGATGATCATGCTGGTGGTGGCGAAGCCGCCCCACAGGATGAATCCGAGAAGGAAGACAACCGTGATCTTCTGCTGCCGCGCGGAAATGGCGAGATAGCTCACCCGGCCATCGCTGCGCAGGATCAGCTCGCGCGGCCGGAACCATCGATCGACCTTGCGGCGCAGGCCCCGCAGCGGCCACGAGGCCGCCCCCTTCCCCGCTTCCTGCGGTCGAAACGACGACGCGCTCATGTCTCGCAGGTCCCCTCCGCCGCGAAATCGCAACGCAATGACCACGGGGCCGGCATCGCCGAACCCTTGGCCTTCCCAACGCTGGTCGCGCGGCGATCACGACGCGCGTCGACTGCGAATTACTTCCGTTGCCCGCTCCCTGTCGCGACAACGGATGTCACTGCCAGCGCCTGTTCCGGCGTCTCGTGGCAGCGCAAAAGGCTAGCGGCGGCCCCCAGGCCGCGCAAGCCGAATCTTATATCGAAAACTCAGTCGCTTGCCGCTGCTTCTGCGAAAGTGAAATTGTGTTCGACGTAGTCGACAACGGCGCGCACGCTGTCCTCGATCGGCAGAGCCGAGGTGTCGACGACAAGCTCGGCCGCCTCGGGCTCTTCATAGGGCGCGGAGATTCCGGTGAACTCCTGGATCTCCCCGCGCCGCGCCTTCTTGTAGAGGCCCTTGGGATCGCGGCCTTCGCAGGTCGAGATATCCGCCTTCACGTAGATCTCGTGGAAGGCGTCCTTCGCCGCGCTCCGGGCGCGCTGACGATCGGCGCGATAGGGCGAGATGAAGGCGGCAATGGCGATCATGCCGGCATCGGCAAAGAGCGCCGCCACCTCGCCGATGCGCCGGATGTTTTCGGCGCGGTCCCGGGGCGAGAAGGTGAGGTCTGCGTTGAGCCCATAGCGGACGTTATCGCCGTCCAGCACATAGACCATGTAGCCCTTCTGGAAGAGGCGGCGCTCAACCTCCATGGCGATGGTCGACTTTCCGGCCCCCGAGAGGCCGGTGAACCACAGCACGCCGCCGCGATGTCCGTTGCGCAGCTGCCGCGCCGAGACCGTTACCCCATGGGCGACGCGCAGCAGGTTGCTTGCGCGCACGGTCATGCTCTCCCGCTGATCGGGATAGCCCTTCATGTCGATGAGGCCGCCGGCAAGGATGTTGTGTCCGTCGGTCAGAACGAAGCGGCCGGTGCGCTGAATCGAGCCGGCTTCGTCGAGGGCGAGCATCGCGCGGCTGCGCAGAATGACATCGGCGACGCTGTGGCGCGCAACCTCGCTTGCCTCGCGCACGCTGAGATCGTCGGCATCGAAGATGCGCTCGACGCGCTGGACCGTGACCGCGACCTCCCGGGTGCCAAGCTTCAGGCGGTACTCTGCGCCCTGGCGCAACGGCTCATGTCCCAGCCAGATGAGGCGGCCGCGAAAGACATTGGTCAGGATCGGCAGGTTGTCGGCCCGGCTCGCCGACTCGCCGCGCTCGATGAAGATCTGCTCGTCGAGCGTGATGCCGACGGATTCCCCTGCCAGGGCCTGCAGGGCCGGCGCCGGCCGGCTCCAGCCTTCGATCGACCTCACGACCACGCTCTTGTTGCTGGGCGAGAAGACGATGCGGTCACCCACGGCCAGATGGCCGCTCTCGATCCGTCCGACGATGATGCGCCGCTCGTCGAACTTGTAGATATCCTGCACCGGCAGGCGCAGCGGGAGATCGACCGGCCGGCGCGCGGGCCGGAAGGTCTCCAGCGCCTCGATCAGGGTCGGACCCTCATACCAGGGCATGGAGGCCGCGCGATGGACCAGGTTCTCGCCCTCGCGCGCCGAGACCGGCACGACGTAATCCGCCCGGGCGCCGAACCCGGCGAGATACTGCACGTAGGTGCTGCGGATCTCCTCGAAATGGCTCGCCGAATAGCCGACCAGATCCATCTTATTGACGACCACCGCCACCTGGCGGATGCCCAGGAGGTTCAGCAGGAAGCCATGGAGGCGCGACTGCTGCTGAATGCCGTGGCTGGCATCGATCATCAGCAGGGCGGCCTCGGCGCTGGCCGCTCCGGTAATCATATTCTTAATGAACTCGCGATGGCCCGGTGCATCGATAATGACGTAGTCGCGGGTCTTGCTGCGCAGCCAGATCTGGGCCGTATCGATGGTGATCCCCTGGTCGCGTTCCGACTGGAAAGCATCCATGAGGAAGGCCCATTCGAAGGGCATGCCGCGGCGTTCGCACATGGCCTTGATGGCTTCGAACTTGCCGTCGGGCAGCGAGCCCATCTCGTAGATCAGCCGGCCGACCAGCGTCGACTTGCCGTGGTCGACATGGCCGACGATGACGACGCGCAGCGGCTCGAGCCCGACGCCCGGACTGGCGGGTGCACTGTTCATTTACATGTATCCTGCAGCGCGCAGACGCTCGAAGGCGTCCTCGGTCTCGCGATCCATGGCGCGACCGGCGCGCTCCGGCGCCGTGGTCGCATCCAGCTCGGCGATGATGTCGTCAAGCGTTGCAGCGTCGCTGTCCATGGGGAAGGTGATGTCGGCGTCACCCAGCGAGCGGTAACGCTTGCCGTTCTTGGCGAAGTAGAGATCGACGAGCGGGATGCCCTCACGCCGGATGTAGCGCCAGATGTCGCGCTCCGTCCAGTGCAGCAGCGGATGCACGCGCAGATGCGTCCCGGCCGGCAGATCGGTATTGAAATAGTCCCAGAACTCCGGCGGCTGATCGCGGAAATCCCAGTGGCCGCTGTCGCCGCGGGGACTGAAGACGCGCTCCTTGGCCCGGACGCTCTCCTCGTCACGCCGGATGCCGGCGATGATGCCCTTGAAGCCGTGCTTGGCAATGGCGGCCCGGAGGCCGAGGGTCTTGCGCTCCGCCGAGCGGGCGGCCGGCGGCAGGGTCGGGTCGGTCTCTTCGATGGGCGGGCATTCCTCTCGGATCAGATTGAGCTTCCACTCGACCGTATAGCGATCGCGGAAGGCATACATCTCCGGGAATTTCTTACCGGTATCGACATGCATGACCGGAAAGGGCACATGACCGAAGAAGGCCTTGCGGGCCAGCCAGACCATGACATTGCTGTCCTTGCCCAGGGACCAGAGCATGGCTAGGCGGTCGATGCGGTTGAAGGCTTCGCGCAGGATGTAGACGCTCTGGGATTCGAGCTGGTCGAGATGGGTCATCACGGGAGTGCGGGCTTCCGGCCGGGAATTCAGGGAACTATGGCCGGGCGTTTACAGCTTAGCCCGCGGAAAATCAATGGTTTGGGATGCCGCAGGCTGGCGGGATGGCGAATCCTCATCCCGGCTTCGGCTGCCATTCGAAGACGGCGATGACGCAGCCGGTCTCGGTCCAGGAGTGATGGGTGCTGCCGGGACTGTAGCTGACGAAATCGCCCTGGCGCAGGACGCGGCCGTCGCTGTCGGTGAGCTCACCCTCCAGGATGAGGAAGTCCTCACAGCCGGCGTGGCGGTGAGGCAAGGTGCGGGCTCCCGGCGCCAGGCGCATTACATAGCTGCCCTGCTGGCGGCCGCGGTCATAGCTGATCGCCTGCCAGGTGATCTCGGGCTGGAGCGGCCCATCGAGGTCGTAGGGCTCGTAGCCGGCCTCCGCCATCGCCAGCACACGCCGCTCCTCCCCTTCCCGGCTCATGGCCGTCTCCTTTCCTCTGGAACCTGGGCGCCGGAACCGTAACATGGGGAGGGATTCGGTGCCTCTCCATTGACCGGAGTCGGTGGAACGGCTTTTGTCCCATTTCGCCACCTGCCCGGTGCCTTGAATGAAGCCCGCCCTCGCGATCCTCGCTTTGCCCATCCTGCTGGCCGCGACCAGCGCGTTGGCCCAGACCAGCGATCAGGCCAGCTCAAGCATCACTGTGCAGCAGACCGGGGAGGCCGCCACCGCCCATATCGTCAATCGCAATTTCGTCTTCGATTCGCGCCTGATGAAATGGGGCGCCG
>DATFRE010000322.1:0-6306 GCA_035263545.1 Dongiaceae bacterium | reverse complement strand
CATCCGCCCGCCAGCAGAGCTAGCCCGCCCATGACGATGAGAAGCAATCGCCTCACGGAACCCCTTCCATGCCGCTGTCGCCGACGGAGGTGACGAGCATCATACATCCAAAGCCACGGAGACCGAAGTGGTGCCAGATCCCCCATAGCGAAGCTGCTTTTTTAACTTCTGTGCGCCCCTGCGCGCCGGCAACAGGGCTAGTGTCTGCCTTGCAATGACGACTTGCCGGCCTGCCGGGTGCCACCTAGCATGGAAGCGCCTCATCGGGGAGGCATGGCGATGCGATGCGCGCAATGCGATCTTGAGAATCGCGAGGGTCGCAAGTTTTGCGCGAAGTGTGGCGCTGCACTCGGCTGGGCTTGTCCCGATTGCGGCTTTGCCAATTCGCCGGACGAGTCCTTTTGTGGCGGCCCGGACGGAGCGCCGAGGCGCCCGGCCGGGCCACGGAGATTCCGTCGCCTGCCGCGGCCGGCGCCGAATCTGCCGGCGAGCGCCGACAGGTCGCGATCCTCTTTGCCGACCTCTGCGGCTTCACCGCGCTCTCCACCCGGCTCGATGCCGAGGATCTCCGCCGGCTGGTGGAGGGGTTTTACAGCCGGGCCGATGCCATCATCGCGCAATATGGCGGCACCGTGGACAAGCATATCGGCGATGCGGTCATGGCGCTCTTCGGCGCGCCGATCGCCCATGGCGACGACGCCCTCAGAGCACTCCGCGCGGCGCTCGACATCCAGACGAGCCTGTCCGAACTCAAGGACCCCTGGGGCAAGCCCCTATCGAGCCATGTCGGCGTCGCCGTTGGCGAGGTCGTCGCCGGGGAAGTGGGGCACAGCTACACGGTGCTGGGCGACGCCGTCAATCTGGCGGCGCGGCTGGTGGAGCTGGCGAAACCCGGCGAAACTGTGATCTCGGAAGCCTTGGCACGCTTGCTGAAGGGCAAGATCCGCGCGGCGGCGCTGCCGCCGGCGAGCCTCAAGGGCATTGCCTCGCCAGTGACAGGGTTTCGGGTCGAGAGCCTGGCCAGCGGGACGGCGCCGGCAGCTCCCTTCGTCGGCCGCCAGAGCGATCTTCTGATGTTGAAGGGACTGCTGCAGGCCTGTGACGGCAGCGGCCGCGGCCACGTCATCGTCCTGCGCGGAGAGGCCGGAATCGGCAAGAGCCGGCTGCTCGAAGAGATTTCGCGGGAAGCCGGGGAACGCGGTTTCTCGGTGCATAAGGCTCTGGTTCTCGATTTCGGCACCGGCAAGGGCCAGGACGCCATGCGGCTACTGGCACGGAGCCTCCTTGGCATTGCCCCTGGAGCCGATGCGCGCCGGCGCAAGGAGGTGACCGACAGGGCAGTCGAGGATGCGTGGCTATCCGCCGTCGACCGCCCCTCGCTCGAGGATCTGCTCGACCTGCCCGTCGAGGGCGAAGGGCAGGCCCTCTACCAGGCAATGGACGAGGATACCCGCCAGGCCCGCCGGCGGGCCCTGCTCTCCAGCCTGATGACGCGGCTGGCCCGAGACCGGCCAATCTTTGTGGCTGTCGAGGATATTCATTGGGCGGATACGACCCTGCTCGAGGATCTGGTGGCTCTGGCCAGCGTGACCGCAAAGGCGCCCGTTGTACTGGCTTTGACGACGCGTCCAGAAGGCGACCCGACGGATCGCCGCTGGCGGGGCAAACTGGGTGCGGCGGCGATCGGAACCATCGACCTCTCGCCGCTCACGACTGACGAGGCTCAGCAGCTCGCGGCCGATCTTTTGGGGGCCGGCGACGAGCGCATTGTCGCCTGCATAGAGCGGGCTGGCGGCAACCCATTCTTCCTCGAGCAGCTGCTGCTTCATACGGGCGAGGTTGCTGCCGCCGCCGTGCCGGCATCGGTCCAGAGTCTCGTTCTGGGGCGTGCGGACCGCCTGCCGCCCGCCGAGAGGCGGGCGCTTCAGGCAGCTTCGGTGCTGGGCCAGCGCGTGGCTTTGCCCGCGCTGCGCCATCTTCTTGGCCAGCAGAGCTACCAGGCGACTCCCCTGATCGATCTGCAATTCCTGAGGGAGGATGGCAGCGGGCTTGCTTTCGTTCATGCCTTGATGCGAGAGGGGATCTACGGGTCTCTGTTGAAGGCGCGCCGGCGCGACTGCATCGCGCCGCCGCCGGCTGGTATGCCGACCGCGATCCCTCGCTGCACGCGCAGCATCTGGATTTGGCCGAAGATCCCGGGGCGGCCAGGGCCTATCTTGCGGCCGCCGAAGCCGCTTCGAACGGCTATCGAGCCGAGCAGGCCCTGTCCCTTGCCCAGCGCGGCCTCGAGCTGCCCGGCGAGGACGCCATGCGTGCCTCCTTGGCCAATCTAGTGGGCGAACTGCAGCAGGGGCTCGGTCGAACCGAGGCGGCGATTTCCGCCTTTCGCATGGCGGCGGATCTAGCCCCCGCCGGTAAGCCGCGCTTGCGGGCCTTGCTGGGCCTGGGTCACGGATTGTCGGTATTGGATCGCTTCGAGGATGCAATGGCTGTGCTCGATGTTGCACAGCACGAGTCCGAGGAGCTGGGCCTGCCCGTCGAGCAATCGCGGATTCATACGCTGCGCGGCAATGCCCATTTCCCGCGCGGCGAGTTTGCGCGCTGCCTGGCCGAGCACACCGAAGCATTGCGCCTGGCCGAGGCGTCAGGCGCCATGGAGGAGCAGGCCCGGGCGCTTGGTGGCCTTGCCGATGCCAACTACATGCAACGCCGGTACCGCTCGGCGTGCGAGATGTTCCAGCGTTGCGTAGACGTCAGCGCTGCCCAGGGCTTTCGCCGCATCGAGGCGGCGAACCTGCCCATGCTGAGTTTGATGAAGTTGATGGAGCTGGAATTCGCCGCGGCCGACCGGCATATCAAGCGCGCAGTCCAAATAGCGGACCAGATCGGTAGTCGACGTGCGGCAATGATGGCCTACCTCGAGTTCTATGGGCTCTACTACGAAACGGACCGGCCGAACCTGGCCTTCGAAGCCTGCGCAGAAAGCCTCGCCATTGCGCGATCGCTGGGCGCTCGCCGGTTCGTTGCTTTTGGCCTCATGGTTCAAGCGCAGAAAGAAGCTGCAGCCGGCGATCCCCGGGCCAGCGCGACCATGCGCGAAGCCAGCGAGATCACGCGCGAGACGCCGGCTTTCGTGCTGCCGTGGCTGCTGGGGCTGGCAGCGATCATGGCCCGCAGCGACGAAGAACGCGCAGCCGCCCTTGCCGAGGGCGAGGAGGTGCTCGCCGCCGGCGCATTGAGCCATAATTTCCTGTGGTTCAATCGCTATGCCATCGAGGCCTGTCTCGCGGCGAAGGATTGGGCCGGCATCGAGCGTTACGCGGCAGCTCTCGAACGCAGCATGGCGGAGGAACCCGTGCCCATGACGGATTTCCTGGTGGCACGCGCCCGTGCCCTCGCCGCCGCTGGCCGCGGGCAGAAAGACCCGACGGAACTGAAGCGTCTCCTGGCGGAGGCCAATCGCGTCGGCTGGCGAATGATGGTGCCGTCACTGGAAACGGCCTTGGCGAGCTGACATGTGCGCCGAGCCCCGCTATTCGGTGGCAGAGGTGAGGCATGCCGCGACAACGTGCCTCTGCCTATGAGGGGAGAGTCATGGCACCGGTGACGACATTGATCGATGAAACGGCCATCGCCCGCAGGGTCGACGAGATGGCCGGCGAGATCGCGGCCCGTCTGCCAGCGGATCTTTTGATCGTCGGGCTGCTAAAGGGCTGCTTCGTCTTCATCGCCGATCTCCTGCGCGCCCTACATCGGCGGGGCGCATCGCCCCAGGTCGAGTTCATGCGTCTCAGCAGCTACGGGCTGGGCACGGCTAGCCAGGGCGAGGTTCACCTTCTGGGCGATATCCCACTCGACGTGAGGGGCCGCACGGTGCTTTTGGTCGACGATATCATCGACAGCGGCCATTCCCTGACCTATGCCAAGGCACTGCTGGAGCGGCGCGAGGTGGCACGGGTCTATACCTGTGCGCTCCTCGACAAGCCGAACCGGCGCAAGGTCGCGGTTGCGCTCGACTTCGTCGGATTCACCATCCCCGACGTTTTTGTCGCCGGGTATGGCATCGACTATGCCGAGCGCTATCGGGACCTTCCCCGCATCGTTGCCGTCGACACGGCATAGTGGCCCGGTGCCGCGCCCCATTATTTCGGCTTGAAGGACAGGATGTAGGCGATGATGTCGTCCTCCTGCTGCCGCGACAGCGTCAGATTCGGCATGGGCGGATGAGGATTGGCGAGCCAGGCGTGCAGTCTTTCGGGCGTACTCGTCGGGTCGCGGCCAATTGCCGGAAAGGGAGGGGCCGCATCGGATGTTTTCACGCCAGGCTCCACCAGGTGGCAAGAGCTGCACCAATGCCGTGCCAGTCGAAGGCCATCGGCGGGGTCGGCAGCGAAGGCCGCGCCGAGCTCAATCAGGCTCGCGGTGGCCACGAGCAGAGGAGCGAGGATCGCCAGCCGGTTTCGGCTCCCGTGCTTTTCCTCGCCGGCGCAAACATGGAATCGCTGCATCTGGCACCCCCGCCTTAGCTGACCGGAATGAAGCTACACGTTGCCAAGAGATGTGCCTTGATGCAGGTCAAGCCGAAAGTCGCCAGCCGTATACGGCTTTTCAGAGGCGGCCCGATCGGGGCGCGATGCCATCGATAGCAAACTGGATCAAGATCTAGTCCGCTTGGTGCTGGAACCGGTCGGCGGCATCCCAAGCATCCAGATTCCGCCGCAGGACGCCAAAGCGGCGCTCCACCGGATCGTCCGTCAGGGGATCGCTGATATCCGGTCCCTCTGCCTCCAGCTCTGTCCAATCCGCGGCGCTGAGACTCCGCTCGGCGGCCGGAAAGAAACCGGCCTCCTCATTGCGGATATGGTCGCGCCGGGCTGCCACGAAGCCCGACAGAAGACCGACATAGCCTTGGCGTGGCATCGACGCATCCTGCAGTACGTGGCGCGTCGCCGCCGCGATCCGCCGCAGCGCCGACGACTGCTCGCGGTGCTGGGTATCGAGGTCTTGGAACGGCGCCGCGGCCGAGGGATCCTTCGCCTGCAGGCATCGTAGGATCCGGTCCTCCATCGGGTGATGGCGCAAGTCTGGATAGGTCAGGAGATAGTCGATCGCACCCTCGATGATATCCCAATCGGGTCTCTCGCGGCGATCCAAGGCAGCGATTTGTCGTTCCAGGATGAACAGCAGTTTCTGGAGATTGACGTGGTCCTGGCGCAAGCGGCGAAGCATCTGGGACATGGGCGGCTCTCAAGCCTTTGGGGAATTCTACGACAGGCTCCCTCCTTCAGGGTTGATCTAGCTCAATCGCGGCCCGCACGGTGAGGATGTGCTCGACGGCCTCGTGGATGATTTGCTGCAGAGGCGATCAGGCTCCCGGGGCTCCCGAGATACCCCGAGCTCCCCGCGCCTAGGGGAGAGGCGCATCGGAAAGGGTGGCGCACCGTAAGGTGAATATCTTGTCGCAGCCAAGGCCGCCCCAAAGCGAAGCTGCCTTCCCCGCTGGCCCCTAAGTCACCATCCAGATCCCTGCGACGACACAGGCAAGTCCCGCGGCCCGCGCGATCCGCCTTCCCCAGGGCGTCAGCTTCTCCAGGAGCACTAAGAGCGCCAGGAGCGCGATCCAGAGCAGGTTCATCACGCCGACCACGAACAGGAGTGCCATCAGGACCCAGCAGCAGCCGACGCAATAGGCGCCGTGGCTGAGGCCCAGCCGCAGGCATCCCCGCACATCGCCGCGAAAGCCGCCATGGCGCATCAGAAATCCGATCGGCGTCTGGCAGTGGGTGAGGCAAACCTCCTTGAGCGGCGTCCACTGGTAGATGCCCGCCGCGATCAGCACGATCGCTCCCAGCATGTTGCTGGCGCTTGCCATGCGGGGATCGAGCAGGGCCTCGCGCTGCAGCACCCATTGGACCAGCGTCGTCGCCAGGGAAAAGCCGATCCAGGCCAGGAAGTAGCCGGCGGCGAACCAGCCGGTCGCGGCGAGCGGCTTGCCCGCGATCCTCCCTTGCCGGCCGATTCGGGCGTACATGAGGATCATCGGCGCTGCCGAGGGCGCCATCATTCCGACCATCATTACCGCCCACATCGCGAACACATATGCGAACTCGATCGCTCGCCATGGCTCGTTGGCCGGCAACATGATTCCGATCCCGGCCGGGATCATGCGGATGTCCATGCCGCCCATGCTCATGTCGGCCGCGAGCCAAACCACGTAGGTCCAGGCTAGCGCGACGGTTACGGCGAGCACACCGCCAACGCAGGCGATCTCGCCGTAATACCGCTTCCAGAGCGCTGTCGGTCATT
>DATFRE010000321.1:0-6726 GCA_035263545.1 Dongiaceae bacterium | reverse complement strand
GAGATGAAGGACGTCAAGAAGGCCGAGGAGCGCCTGGCGGTGCTGCAGCAGGCCTGCGGAGGGACATGCGAGGAATATCAGGAGCTCAAGGAGAAGATCGAGAAGTTCAAGGGCAGCAGCAGCTGAGCTGCATCAGGCCGCCACGCTGCCAGAGCTCTCGGGCAGGGTCGCCGCGCTCTCTACTGTGACGATCGCCGTCGGGTGGTCCTGGCCTCTGAGGGTGACCTGGTGGAGGTCGAGGCCGGCCAGAGAGAGCCCTGCATGCCCGGCGACGATTGCGGAGAAGACCAGCTCCACCTCGTATTCCTTGGTCAGCGCTTCCAGCCGGCTTGCCGTGTTCACCGTATCGCCGATCGCCGTCAGCGTCGTGGCGCGGTCATAACCCATCTCGCCGACGATTGCCGGGCCTGCGTGGATGCCGATGCCGATGCGCAGCGGCTCGCGTAGCTCCGGTGCCATCGAGCGGTTCAGCTCCTGCAGGTTGAGGGACATGCGCCGGGCCGCGGCGAGCGCCCGCCGGCAGGCATCTTCGCGCCCGCCGCCGATGCCAAAGAGCGCCATGACCCCATCGCCGATGAATTTGTCGAGATGGCCCCCGGCGGCATCCACCGCCATGCCCATGGCGCGGAAATAGCGGTTCAGCAGGAACACGGTGTCATAGGGCAGGCGCTGGTGGGCGAGCCGGGTGAAGGCGCGCAGATCGGCAAACAGGATGGCGATCTCCTGCTCGCGCCCCTGGAGATAGCCTGCCCGCGCCTGGCTGTCGCGCGTGCTTCCCGCGGCCAGGAGCGGAACGACCTGGACCGGATGAGTCGGCCGGGTCTGGCAGGCGAGGCGCACATTGGGCGGGGCGCCAACGCGCTGCAGGACGCGGATCTCGTTGAGATCAGGCGGCGGCAGCTGCTCGAGCCCCGCCAGGATTCGCACGCGGCAGGTGGAGCAGCGCCCGCGCCCGCCGCAGACCGAGGCATGCGGGATGCCGGCCTGGCGGCTCGCATCCAGGATCGTGGAACCCCGGTGCAGCTCGACGATCTCGCCATCGGCATAGGTGACCATCACCGCATTCAGCCGGCGCAGGTAGTCGCGCAACTGCCGCGCCGCCAGAACCAGGATGACGAGCAGGGCATAGCCGACGAGAAAGCCGCGGCGCGCCGCATAGAGGCTCGCGGCCTGCGCCTGAGTGGCAAAATGGATCCGTGCCTGGGCCCCGGCGAACCAGCCGGGCTCGCGATAGAGATAGTCGACCTCGCGCCCGGCCTCGACGAAACCCAGGAATGCCAGAATCGGAATCAGCAGTGCCGCGGCGAAGAGATAGGGCTGGGCCCGGCCATACCACGGCTTCAGCCTGAGCCAGCCGCGGAGCCCGATGCAGCCATGGAGCCAGGCGGCGGCGAGCGCCGCGATCTGGATCACCCCCTCCATCGGGTAGAAGACCCAGATCACCAGCAGGACATACTCATAGCTGTCATTGGTGCCGAACCAGGCATTGACCCCGCGCGTTCCGACCACATGAATGAAGATCAGCGGCGGAACCACGAATCCGAGAAGGATCTGCGCCCAGTCACCGCGGCCGAGGCGGCGGAAGCTGCGGCGCTGGAACAGCGCCCAGAGCGCCAGCAGGAAGTGGACCAGGACCGAACCGTAGAGCAGGATGGTCCCCAGGGGGTTGCGCCAGATCGCGAGGAACACATGGCTTCCCTCGTCCATAGCGGAGAGGGAGATCAGCCCCAGAGCATGGTTCAGGTAATGGCTCGTCACATAGCCGAACAGGACGAGGCCGCTCCCGAGCCGGATGCGCCGCAGATTGACCGCCCCTTTCATGCCAACCAATGCATGGCCGCCCTTCGCGATCTTGGGGCGGCAAGGCCGCCCCGCTTGTGATAATAGACCCCCGATGATGGATTGTAAGACGGGTGACGTCGGCCGAGCGGGCAGCCAGCCGGGCGGCCGGATGCGATGACGGATCTCTCTGATATCGAGGACAAGCGCCGCCGGCGCGAGGAGCGCCGGGCGTTGCGCCTGCGCGCGCTGGCGGAGGGGCCGCCCTCGCCCTGCATCAGCGTCTGTCAGATCGATGAGGCGACCGGCTGGTGCCTGGGCTGCCGGCGCAGCATCGACGAGATCCGCGACTGGATCATCATGTCGCCGGAGGACCGCCAGCGCCTGCTGGACGCACTCGCGCTGCGTCGCTGAGACTGGCCAGGCGAAAGCGAAAAGGGGCCGGCGGCTGGGAGGCTTGCCGCCGGCCCCGCCGCGTCGCGCCTTCGAGGCGCGCCCACAGATGTCCGCCCACGCGATAGTCTCACGCCCTGGTTAGCAAAATCCTGCGGGGCGGGAGGCGGGCCAAGATGAGGCGGCGCAGTGCGCCGCCCCTTGGAGGCTAGTATCCCAGGCCCGGCAGGCTCGTCGTATGCTCCTGCCGTACCGCCTGCAGCGCCTGCGGGTTGAGCCCGAGGGCGAGAAGCACGGTCGGCGCAATCTCGGCCGTCGTCACCGGCGTGCGGAGCTGGGCGGGCTTCATGGCAGGGGCGGATACCAGCAGAGCGACGGCGGTCTCATCCCGGCTGAAGCCGCCATGCTCGGCGATCTTGCTGGCGGTGGGCTTGGTATAGATCACGCCGGCGCTCGGGATGACGATGATGTCGGGCGCCCGGCTGTCCTGGCGCGGATCGGCGAAGAGGAGCGATACCTGCTCCGGCCCCAGGATCTTGTCGATCGCGGCGGGGCCCTGATGGGCGGCCAAGGCGGCGACGGCCTTGTCCGTCTGGCTCTGATCGCTGAGCCAGATCAGGGAGACCGCATCCTGGGTCACCTGCGCCCCCAGATCCTTCGACACGCCGTCGAGCAGGCCGGGAATGGTCTTGCCGTCGACGATCATCCGCCGCGTCGGATCGATCGGCGTCTGGCCATGCTTGGCGCTGATGATGACCAGGGTCGAGCCGTCGAGATGATGGGCCTTCAGCGCGGCGATCAGCTTGCCGATGGACTCGTCGGTATGAGTGAGCGCCTCGGCGAGGCCGTCGCTGGGATTGCCCTGGCCGTCGCGATAGCCGTTGCCGGCCTCCTTCTGGGTGACGCTCACCGCCTGGAAGTTCATGCCGAAGAGCGCGGGCACGCCGACGGTCTTCTGACCGGTGTGATCCTTGCCGGCGATCACGTTCAGCAGGGCAGCGACCTTGAGGTCGGCATTGGCCTCGGCCTTGGTGCGCTCGCCATCGGCGCCGTCCGCCGCGATTTCCGGCGTGTAAAGATCGTCCACGCCCTTACCCGAGGGTCCGTTCACCAGGTCATAGGCCGGATGCTTGTCGGCCCAGGCGGTGCGCCGACCGGCGGCCTTCACCGCCTCGAAGATGGTGTTCACCCTGAGGAACTGATGCGGGTAGACGGGCTTGCATCCATTTGCCGGGTCGAGGGGCAACTTCTTCGGATCGATGCCGCCGCCGGCATCGACCTTGTCCGGATCGACATCGATGGATTCGTCGAAGACGACCTCGGTGCCTTTGGCGCTGCAGTTGGAGCCCGGCGCCGACAGGGTGCGATCATAGCTGTCGTCGTAGTAGACGCCGGTCGAGGCAGGGGTGCCGCCGGTCACGATCGCGAGCAGGCCGGGAAAGGAATCGTTCGGGATCGCCGCAGCAACATTGGTGTAGTTCACGCCGTGCTGCTCCAGGGCGGCGAGGGCGGAATCCGGATGAGCCGCCGCGAAGCGGGCCAGGTCGATGGCATGCATGCCGTCGATGCTGATGAGGAGGACATGGGCATAGCGCTGCGCGGCATGGGCTGGCTGCGGCGCCATTCCCGCCAGCCCGGCGAATGCCAGCATCACCGCGCCGGATGCCATGGCGCGGCGGCGGCGGGCAAGCGGATGGTGGGACTGTGTATGACCCGACATGAGAACCCCCTGCTGAGATGGTGCTGAGATGGTAAGGAGGAGACCTAAGCAGGGGTTTGTTGCAGTTCTGCGATGGGCGGCGGTGAGCCCTTGCGACATGGCCAAGATTTAATCTTGGTGGTCAGTCCTCGACCGGCGAGGGGCCGGCGGCCTCCCGGGCGGCCAGCGAATGCTTCTGGCGGCCCTCGGAGTCGAAGTTGCTGGGGTCGAGCCAGGCCTCGAAGGCCTGGCGGATCGTCGGCCAGTCGCGGTCGATGATGGCATACCAAGCGGTGTCCCGGTTGCGCCCCTTGACGATCATGTGCTGGCGGAACAGCCCCTCGAAGCTGAAGCCGAAGCGGATCGCGGCCCGGCGCGAGGGGGCGTTGCGGGCATTGCACTTCCACTCGAAGCGGCGATTGCCGAGGGTCTCGAAGGCGTGCCGCGCCATCAGGAAGATCGCCTCGGTGGCGAGGCGCGTGCGCTGCAAGGCCGGGGCGTACCAGATATGGCCGATCTCGATCACACCATCGGCCGGCACCATCCTCAGATAGCTTGCCATCCCCAGGGCGCGCCCGGTCGCCCCGTCGATGAGGGTGAAGAAGAGGGGGTCGGTGGAGGCGGCGCGCTCGACCAGCCAGGCCGTGAAGCTGGCCTCGTCGGGGAAGGGGCCATAGCCCAGATAGTTCCAGATCGCCGGATCGCCGCCGGCGCCATGGGAGGCCTCGAACAGGTCATGGGCATGGCGGCCGGGGTCGACGGGAACGACCTGGCCATAGCGCCCCTGGAGGGTTTCCCGGCTTGGCGCGCGCGCCGCCCTCCAGGAAAGGCGAGGCCCCAGCGCCGCATTCTCACGTGTCTCGGTATCCATGAAGCCTCCCCCGAATGCCGGGGCATGTTAGCCACCAGAGAGCGACTTGTCCCCAGCAACGGTGGCCGAGATTTCCCAATCATATCAGGCTGCTGGCGATCAATCCGGGATTGCATCTCAGGGTTGTTGTCATGTTTATTTCACATAATTGCAACATCTCTGCCGCCCAGCCTTCCTAGAGTCGCCTGCCGGGGGAGAGGGTCGGCTGCGCCGGGTCCTTCCTCGCGCTGATGGAAGCAGGGCCAACTCACGAGGCAACCGGAGAGACACTCAAATGAAACGTATTCTTGCAATCGCGCTGTTTGCAGCGCTCGCCTGGACCGCCCATAGCACCGGCGCCCAGGCCGCCGGCATCTCGGGAGCCGGGGCGACCTTCCCCTACCCGATCTATGCCAAATGGGCCGCGGCCTATAAGAATCAGACAGGGGTCGGCCTGAACTATCAGTCGATCGGCTCCGGCGGCGGCATCAAGCAGATCAAGGCCAAGACCGTCACCTTCGGCGCCTCCGATCAGCCGCTGAAGCCCGAGGATCTCGACGCCTCCGGCCTCACCCAGTTCCCGATGATAATGGGCGGCGAGGTGATGGTGGTGAATCTCCCGGGCATCAAGCCGGGCGAGCTGGTGCTCGACGGCAAGACGATCGCCGGCATCTACCTGGGCGACATCACCCAGTGGGACGATCCCAAGATCAAGGCCCTCAATCCCAACTCGAAGCTGCCGAACAAGGCGATCGCCGTGGTGCATCGCTCCGACGGCTCCGGTACGACCTTCCTCTTCACCAACTACCTCTCCAAGGAGAGCGACGACTGGAAGACCAAGGTCGGCTCCAATACGGCGGTCCAGTGGCCGGTCGGCATCGGCGCGAAGGGCAATGAGGGCGTTGCCAACATGGCGAAGCAGACCGACGGCGCCATTGGCTATGTCGAGTATGCCTATGCCAAGCAGAACAACCTCATCTATACCCGCTTGCAGAACAAGGCGGGCCAGATCGTGGAGCCGGGCCTGAGCAGCTTCGCCGCGGCCGCGGCCGGTGCCGATTGGGCCGGCGCGAAGGATTTCTACCTGATCCTGACCGACCAGCCGGCTCCCGCCGCCTGGCCGATCGTGGGTGCCAGCTTCATCATCGTCTACAAGCAGCCGAGCGATCCGGCCGCCCTGCAGACGGCCCTCAAGTTCTTCGACTGGGCCTATAAGGACGGCAAGGACATGGCCATACAGCTCGACTACGTCCCGATCCCGGAGAACGTGGTCCAGATGATCCAGAAGAGCTGGACCGAGAATATTAAGGGCAGCAACGGTGCCCTCTGGCAGTAATACGTTGGCTCCAGGCCGAGTCGCCTGAAGCAAGGTAGGATAGAGTAATCGTTGGGATGGGCCGCCAGTGGCGGCCCATCCGCGATGAGGGGTCGAGCTCGTCATGGCCAATGTGAGTCTCACCGGGATCTCTGCCGCGACCCCTGCCAAGGGACGCAAACAGCAGGTCCAGGACCTGCTGTTCCGCCGCAGCACCGAATTCTTCGCGATCTGCGTCCTCCTGCTCCTGGGTGGGGTGATCGTCTCCCTCATCATCGGAGCCTGGCCCGCCCTCAGCACCTTCGGCTTCGGCTTCATCTTCAGCGAGGCCTGGAACCCGGTCACTGACCAATTCGGCGCCTGGGCGCCGATCTACGGCACCATCGTCACCTCGCTCATCGCGATGATCCTGGGCGTGCCGGTCAGCTTCGGCATCGCGATGTTCATCACCGAGCTCTGCCCCGCCGTGCTGAAGCGCCCGCTGGGCATCGCGATCGAGCTCCTCGCCGGCATTCCCAGCATCATCTACGGCATCTGGGGCCTGTTCGTGCTGGCGCCCGTGCTGCAGCGGACGGTGCAGCCATTCCTGATTGACACCCTGGGTCAGGCGCCCCTGATCGGCAGCCTGTTCTCGGGCCCCCCTTACGGTATCGGGACGCTGACCGCCGGCATCATCCTCGCCATCATGGT
>DATFRE010000320.1:0-5718 GCA_035263545.1 Dongiaceae bacterium | reverse complement strand
GCAAACGGACATTTCCTCCAAGTCTCTGATATTCCCTTAACAACCGCCGGTTGTGTCAAATAGTGGCAGAGGTGCGGCCTAACGGCGAGCGCCGCTTCGCTTTTTCCCCCTCTGCCGGGATTCGGATCCGCAGATCATCCTGACCCCGCCAGCGGCGATCGCCTCGAGCACGGCGCGCGTCTCGCCCGCCCGGGCGCGGACGGCCAGGGAATGGAGGATCGCCGAGGCCATGCGGGCGAGCAGAATGGGATCCGCCTCCTTGGCGATCTCGCCCGTCTTGACGGCGATGCGAAATCGAGCCTCGAAGGCCCGCTCGAAATCCGCCAGGCTGTCATGGAGCAGGCGGCGCACCGCAGGGTTGCCGACGGCCTCCGTCGCTGCGGTTCCGATGAGAAAGCATCCCCGGGCCCCGCTCGGGCCGGCGAGATAGCTCGCGATCGCTCTGGCATAGATCTGGCGCAGGCCCGTGGCCACCGGCCGCTCGGGATCGAGCCTGTCGCGGATCAGCGCCATGCTCTCGGCGCTATAGCGCTCCAGCGTCGTCAGATAGAGCCGGGTCTTGTCGCCGAAGGCGTTGTAGAGGCTGGGCCGGTTCATCGCCATGGCCGCGCCGAGATCGTCGAGGGAGCTGCTCGCGAAGCCGGCGGCCCAGAACACGTCCCGCGCCCGCGTCAGCACCTCTTCCGCATCGAAGCTGCGCGGGCGCCCGCGCTTGCCCGTCTTTTCACTCATTTTGTACCGATCCGAATAATATGCTTGACCGAAAAATATTGTACGTTACGGTACAAAAATCATCCACCCCGGTTCCTGCTTCCGAAGGAGGATCCCCATGAAGCTCTACATGCATCCCGCCGCCTGCTCCCTCTCGCCCCATATCGTGATGCGCGAGCTCGGCCTGCCGGTCGAGCTTGTCGCCGTCGACCGCAAGACCCACAGGACGCCGGATGGCGAGGACTACCTCGCCATCAACGGGAACGGCTATGTCCCCGTGCTCGGCCTCGAGGACGGCAGCACGATCATGGAAGGGCCGGCCATCGTGCAGTTCCTGGCCGATCAGCGGCCCGAGGCCGGGCTCCTGCCGCCTGCCGGCAGCGCCGAGCGGCGGCGGGTTCAGGTATGGCTGAACTTCATCACTTCGGAGCTTCACAAGCCCATGGCGATGCTCTTCAGCCCTGCCTATGCCCCGGCCGCGACGGCGCTCCGGACGCATGTGAGCAAGCGCCTCGATTGGCTCGTCACGCAGCTTGCCGGCAACTTCCTGACCGGCGAGCGCTTCACCGTGGCCGATGCCTATCTCTTCGTCTGCCTGAACTGGTCGCCCTGGCTCGGCATCGACCTCGTCCGCTGGCCCGCTTTGGCCGCCTTCATGCGCCGCGTCGCGCAGCGGCCCAAGGTGCAGGAGGCGCTGGCGGCCGAGGATCTCGTGCCGCGGGACCGCACCGGCATCTTCTTCGCCCCGCGCGCGATGGTGGCGGAAGAGGTGCGGCCGTGACCGCGCTCGCCACCGCCGAGATCATGCACCGCTTCAACGAGGTGTTTCAGCGCCATGATCCATCGCCCCTGGAGGAGCTGGTGGCGGAGGACTGCGTCATCGAGAACACTCGCCCCGCGCCCGATGGCGCAAGGCTCGAGGGCGGTAAAGCCTGCATCGAGAACTGGCGCCGGATCGCAACGGCGCCCGGCACGCATTTCGATCTGGAGGACACGATCACCCTCGGCGACCGCGCGATCATCCTCTGGCGCTACCATTGGGGCGAGGGCTATTCGATCCGCGGCGTCAACCTGATGCGCGTACGCGACGGCCGCATCGTCGAAGCCAAGGGTTACATTAAGGGCGCGTAGGTGGACGCACGCGTCGGAGCGATTGCTTCGCCTTTTCCAACGCAATCCTTAAACGACGTCTTTGCTTCTGGAAGAAGACACATTCGCGCGGGCGTTGCCACAATAATTGCGCCGCTTGCGCGGCGGGAGAAATTCACACTTGCTCCTCTCAGACATGGAGGGGAGCCATGTACGGCGATCTTCACCTTCGCAAGGGCCGGCTCGAGTTTCGGTGGAAGCGGTGGCGAAACAAGAAGCGCCAGGAGGTGTCGAGCTGCCTGATGGTACTGCTCAGCGGGGTGGTTCTGCTGGGGGGCGGCGGGATCGCGGAGGCGGGTCCGACCGGGGGCCAGATCACCAGCGGCCAGGGCAGCATCGCCTATGGCGGCGCGACGACGGTGATCAACCAGCGAAGCCAGGTGATCGACATCAACTGGCAGACCTTCTCGACCGGTCCGCTGGAGACGGTCGATTTCAACCAGCCCAACCCCTCCTCCCTGGCGATCAACTATGTGATCGCCGGCGTGCCCTCGGTCCTGCAGGGCGCGCTGAACGCGACGGGCCGGGTCTACATCCTGAACAGCGCCGGTATCACCTTCACCGGGACCTCGCATGTGAATGTCGGCGCCTTGCTGGCGACGACGGCGATGACGGTGGATGGCTACCCCACCCAGAGCCTGGACTTCACGGGGTCCGGATCCGGTCAGGTGATCAACCATGGCTCGATCCGGGTGTCCGAGGGTGGCTTTGCGATCCTGGCGGCGCCCTTTGTCGAGAACACGGGCTTCATCAAGGCGGATCTGGGGACGGTCGCGCTGGCGGGGACGAACCGGTTCACCCTGGATCTGCGGGGCGACGGGCTGATCAACTTCGTGGTGCCGCCGGAGGCGGTGCAGAAGATCCTGCTGGACGGCAAGCGGATCGGGGTGAACAACTCGGGCACGCTGCAGGCGCGCTCGGGCCAGGTTCTGACCTCCGCCAGCGTCGCGACGCAGGTCGTGAACGCGGTCGTGAACATGAGCGGGGTCGTGGATGCGAGCGCCTATGCGCCAAACGGGGCGGGCGGCTCGGTTCTGGTGACCTCTGCGGGCGACATCAATATCGGCGGGCAGGTGAGCGCGGCCGGGGCGGGCACGGGCGCCGGCGGCGAGATCATCACCCAGGCGGTGGGTGCGGACAACATCGCCGGCAAGGCGGTGCTGACGGCGGCGGGCGGCAAGGACGGCACGGGCGGGGAGATCGAGGTCGCCGGCCATAAGGTCCGTCTCTCCGGGACGCTCGATCCCGGAGCCGGCGGGACCCTCATGGTCGATCCCTTCAACGTCACCATCACCCCTGTCGCCGGCTTCAACGATATCGCCGGGTCGACGGTGAGCGAGACCTTCATCAGCCGGCAGCTTCAGCACAACGTCGCGGTCGATATCCAGGCGAGCCACGACATCCTCTTCGCGGCCGCCGGGAACAGCCATCAGCTGGTGGGAGGCAACGGCACCCTCACCCTCGACGCGGCGAACGACATCATCTTCAGCGCCGACAATTATGTGATCGAGACCAAGACGGGCGCGGTCACCGTGACCGCCGGCGGCGATATCGGGGCACCCGGCCACCGCCTGAGCCTGGTCAGCGGCGGCCCCGGCATCGATGCGGCGGGCGATATCCTGCTCACTGCCGGCGGCGATATCTTTGTCGGGACGGCCACGGCCACCGCCGCGGGCAAGGGGAAGGTCACGGCCTTCTTCTCCGCCAATGCCGGCGGGGATTTCAGCGCCTCGGGCCCGATCGATGTGGTGGCCGCTGCGCAAGGGAAGGGAGCGCAGCAGGCAAGCGCGGGCATCCATATTACGGCCGGCAGTCTCATCGCCCTTCATAGCCTCGCCGATCTCGCCTTGGTCCAGTCGCGCGGGCCGGGCGCTAGTCTCGCCGCCATCGCCCATGTCGGCCTCACCGGCCATGACATTACCGATAGTGGCAACATGACCATCCTCGCCAGCCTCGCCGGACATGCCGGCCAGGCGGTTGCAGGCGACGCGGATCTGATCCTGCAGGCGGCGAGCAATCTGACGATCGACGGCAATCTCACGCTCCTGGCCGCCGCCAGCTTCGCTAAGGCGGATTCGGTGCTCGCCCATGGCAACGCGAATATCGGCGCCGGCCATGTGACGGTGAACGGCGCCATTGCTGTCGCCGCCTCGGCGCTGAACGGAGGCAAGGGCGGAGCCAATGGAGCTGTGGCGGATGCCACCCTCGATGCCCATGCCGCCGGCCTCAGCTTGGGTGACGTCACCGTTGAGGCCCGCGCCAATGATCAAGGCGCCGGCGATGCCGTGGCCACGGCGCTCACCGGCCTCACTGCGGCCAGCAGCGGCGCCCCGGGCCTCGGTGTCGGCTCCTTGACCGATATCGCGAGCGCCGAGAATTGGGGTGGCGGGTCAGCGAGGGCTCTTGCCGATGTCACGGCGGGCGCGGGTGGATTCTTTGGCGTCGGCTTCGGCGTAAGCACTGTCAACGTCCGCGCGCGCTAGTGACCATGGCGCGGGCGATGCTGTTGCCTCGGCGGTCACTGCCCTCTCCGCCGTCAGCAGCGGAAGCGGGGGCCCCGGTGTCGGTTCCTTGACCGATATCGCGAGCGCCGAGAATTGGGACGGCGGGTCGGCGAAGGCTCTTGCCAATGTCGGGGCGCGCGGCGGGGGATTTTTCGGCAAACTCGGTGTGGGCACCGTCAACGTCCAGGCCCACGCGAGCGACCATGGTGCGGGCGACGCCCTCGCCTCGGCGCTCACCGTGCTCGCCGCCGGTGGAAGCCACGGATCCGCCGGCATCGGCGCCGTGACCGACATTGCGAGCGCCAAGAATTCGGGCGGCGGGACGGCGAAGGCACTTGCCAAAGTCGCGGCGCGCGCCAGCGGCGGCGACCTCGCGGAGCTGAATCTTGGCAAGATCGCCGTCCAGGCCCTCGCCAGTGACCATGGGGCTGGCGATGCCGTCGCTTCGGCACTCGCTGATATCCGTGTCATCGGCGGAAGCTTCGGCGCGGCCGACTTGCACCTCGGCTACTTGACCGACATCGCGAGCGCCAGGAACTGGGGTGGCGGATCGGCGAAGGCTCTTGCCAATGCCGCCGGAACCAGTCCGAGGACAATCGGCGTGGCAGGCGACATCGTTGTCGCGGCCAATGCTCATGACTTCAGCGGGGCCGCTGCGACCGCGAATGCGGGATTGGCCCTGACGAAGGGTGGATTCCCGTCCGGAGTTGTGAGCGTCGGTGGCGACATATCCGTTATCGCCCATGCGACCGATGACGCAGATGGCGCGGCGAGAGCGCGCGCCGCCGTCAATGTCATCGGCAGCGAGGGCGCTTTGCCAAGCTTCAGCGTACATGTGGCTCTGGGCAATGTGCGGGTAGAGGCCGTGGCTGAGGAGCAGGGTGCTGGCTTGGCCTCGGCCGCAGCCCTGACGGACATTGAGGCTCGAACCCCCAGCCTGCCGGGTGTGCCGCCGGACTTCGGCGATGTCACCATAGGCTCCCTCACCGACAAGGCGAGCGCCGTCAGTCTCGGCGGCGGCACAGCCGAAGCGCTTGCCAATGTCGGTCTCCAGGCAACCGCCGCCTTGAAAGTGGGTGGCGCCATCGATGTCGAGGCATTGGCCAGCGCCCAGGGCCACGGGAATGCGGTGGCCTCGGCTCTGCTCAATATCCACGACGGCCAGCCCTTCCCGACGGGAAGCGTCCAGCTCGGCGCGCTCACCGACAAGGCCGGCGCTCGTGCGAGCGGCGGCGCGGCAAAGGCAGCCGCGGATGCGTCGCTGGAAGCCGCGGGCCCACTGCATGTGGGTGACGTCGTGGTCGCCGCCGATGCCTCTGGCTTCGCCGATTCGACCCATGGCGCCGTGACGGCG
>DATFRE010000319.1:0-5266 GCA_035263545.1 Dongiaceae bacterium | reverse complement strand
AGCAATGAATATGCCGCGGGCATCATCCACGCCATGGTGACGGGCCGGCACAGCGTCATCTACGGCAATGTCCGCAATCACGGGCTGATCGAGAACCTGCCGCCGGAATGCGCTGTCGAAGTGGCCTGCCATGTCGACCGCAACGGGGTCCAGCCGATCCGTGTCGGCCGCATCCCGGGACAGCTCGCGGGCATCATGCGGCTCAGCACCAATGTCCAGGAGATGGCCGTCACCGCCGCCCTCACCGGCAAGCGCGAGCATATCTATCACGCGGCGATGCTCGATCCGCATACGGCGGCCGAGCTGTCGCTCGACGAGATCAAGGATCTGGTCGATGCCCTTATCGAGGCGCATGGCAATCTGCTGCCGCATTACCATTGATGCGGATCACGCGCGTCACGACGGAGATCTACCAGCTGCGCTTCGCGCGGCCGGTACATCCCGCCTGGGCGCCGGGCACAAGCTGGTCGTCCTCGGAAGCCTCCGTCTTCCGCCTCGAGACGGATGAGGGCGTGGTGGGCATCGCTGCCGGCGTGGGTTCTCCCGCCTTCGTCCGCGATGTGATCGCGCCGCGGCTCGTCGGCCAGGACCCCTTCAAGACCGAGCAGATCACCAACATCCTGAGAGATCACGGGGGCCCCTGGCTCGGCCATACCAGCCCCTGGGGAATCGAGCTCGGTCTCTGGGATCTGATCGGCAAGGCCGCCGGCCTCTCCGTGAGCCGGATGTGGGGGCGCGCGGCCGACAGGATTCTGGGCTATGCCAGCACGATCGAAATCCGTCCGCCCGGGCAGCGCGCGGAGGATGCGCTGCGCCTGCTCGAGAAGGGCTATCGGGCCATCAAGCTCCGCCTCCACAGCGCGACGATCGCAGACGACATCGCCCAGGTAAGGGCGGTGCGCGACGCCGTCGGTGACCGCATGGAGATTATGGCGGATGCTAATCAGGCGGAGCGGCCCGGAACGCCGCATGTGCAAGAGGGCCCTGTATGGGATTACCATCGCGCGCTTGCGACCTGCCGGGAGCTGCAATCCCTCGGCGTCGCCTGGGTCGAGGAGCCGCTCGGCCGCTACAACTATCATGACCTCGCGAGACTGAGCGCCGCCGTCGATCTCCGCATCGCCGGCGGCGAAGGGTGCAGCGGCCTGCACGAGTTTCGCCAGCTTCTCGATGCCGGCTGCTATTCCATCGTCCAGCCGGACGCGATCGTCGCCGAAGGCCTCGGCCAGCTGCGCAAGATCGCGGCCTATGCCGAAATGCATCACAGGCTGTGCATTCCCCATCACGGCGGCAACGGCTTTGCCGTGGCTGCGCATCTCCAGCTCAGCGCGAGCTGTCCCAATTCGCCCTATCTCGAGCTCATGCAGGACCCACCGGGCATCGGCGTGATGGAGGTTCAGGGCCTGATCGCGGAGCCCTTCGATGTGGACGGCGACGGATATGTCCAGGTCCCGGACCGACCCGGCCTCGGTGTCGAGATCAGCGACAGGTGGCAAAAGGTCGCGCCCTGAGGCAAGTTTCTGGCCCCTTTGCCGGGCCGAGTGCCGAAAATGATCTCCTTGTGTGTCGGACCGTCAACACCTACTTTGAGCGCATGTTTGACGGGCTGACCATCGGAAAGAGACGAGAGCGACGCACTGGCCATGGCAATCGTGCCGGCCTGCGTCGGCGCGAGCTGCTGCTTGCGACCGGTGTCAGCATTCTTCTGACCGGCACCGCCTTCGCGCGTACGGAGGAGCCGCACCGCTTCATCCTGAAGAACGCCAATACGGGCGAGACCTTCACCGGCCCCTATCGCGACGCGACCGGGCCGCTGCCCAGCGCCGTCTCCGATCTCGCTGTCTTCCTGCGCGACTTCCATGTCGACAAGACCGGGCCCGTCGATATCGCCATGCTCGATTTTCTCGCCGATGTGATGGCGGCAACCAATCAGAGCCAGGCCACCGTGCTCTCCGCCTATCGCACCCGCGAGACCAATGAGCGGCTCAGGGCGACCACCTTCGGCGTGGCCGAGAACAGTCAGCATATCGTCGGGCGGGCGATCGACGTCACCTTCGACCGGGATCTCGCCGGTGTGGAGAGGACGGCTCTGGCCATGAAGCGTGGCGGCGTCGGGTGGTATCCGAACTCGCATTTCATCCATCTGGATAGCGGCCCGATCCGGAGCTGGGAGCTGGACGGCGATTTCGACTCGCTGCTCATCGCCGGCGATCTGTCTGCGCAGCCGCGTGGGATCCTCAGCGTGCGCCAGAGGATGACGCGGCTTCGCGCCCTGGCGCGCCAGGAGATGCTGGCTCGGCGCTGATCCTTCGCCGCGACAGGCAAGCGCGGCACCCCGTCGATTCACCCCGCTGCTTTTCGCAGGAATAGGCCAAAGCCGCTCATCGTGTTCTAAGCACGCCTCCGACGCGCCGCTAGCCTTGCGAGGTCATCACTCGACAAGGAGCCGCAGATGTTCGGATCCAAGAAGGCGCTCGACCGCATGTTCGGCGGGCTCGAGCCTCGCCGCCAAAGGCTCGGCGCAGGCGAGGTCGAAAAGGCGGAAACCGACAAGGGCGCATTCCGGGTCTCGCGACGAAGCGTCGTGGCCGCGGCGGCGGGGGGCATGGCGGTCGCGACCGCGGCGCATGCGGCCTCCTTCGGCAATCCGGACGACCCGCCCCAGGGCGCGATCAATGCCAAGAATCCCGCAAGCCTCACGGATCCCGGCCCGCAGAATCCGGCGATCGCCGGTCAGTTCCCGTCCTCCGGCTCGCCGCCGCCGACCGATGTCGGCGATATGCCGCTCTTCTGGGCCACCTTCAACAATGCGCCGAGGCGCATCCAGGATGGCGGCTGGGCGCGACGGGTGACGCAGTCGGATTTCCAGATCGCGACGGAGATCTCCGGGGTCGATATGCGGCTGACCGCCGGGGGCATCCGCGAGCTACATTGGCACCTCGCCGCGGAATGGGGCTTCATGAGCTACGGCAATTGCCGGGTGACCGTGCTCGATCCGGCCGGCCGAGCCTACGTCGCCGATGTGAAGGAGGGCGATCTCTGGTACTTCCCCGCGGGATTTCCCCACTCCCTCCAGGGGCTCGGGCCCGATGGCTGCGAGTTCCTGCTCGCCTTCGATAATGGCGAGCAGAGCGAGTACAATACGCTTCTGGTCACCGATTGGATGGCGCATACGCCGCCCGACATCCTGGCCCAGAATTTCGGCGTACCCGCGGAGACCTTCGCCAAAATCTCCCTGCACCAGCTCTACATCTTCCAGGGCGAGCTGCCCGGGCCGCTGGCCGCGGACCAGGCGGCGGTGGAGAGCCCGCTGGGGCCCCCGCCCAATCCTTTCACCTTCTCCCTCAGCACCATGCCCTATACGCGCCAGACCAAGGGCGGAACGGTGAAGATCGCCGACAGCAACAACTTCAAGGTCTCGAAGACGATCGCCGCAGCGCTCGTCACCGTGCATCCGGGCGGCCTCGGGGAGCTGCACTGGCATCCGAACGCCGATGAGTGGCAGTACTACCTCAGAGGGCGAGCGCAGATGACGGTGTTCAATACCGGCCCGAAGGCGGTCACGATGGATTTCGCCTCTGGCGATGTTGGCTACGTGCTGCGCAACACCGGGCATTACATCAAGAATATCGGCGATACGGATCTCCAGTTCCTGGAGATCTTCCGCAGTTCCTACTTCGCCGATGTCTCGCTCAGCGACTGGCTCACCCACACGCCGCCCGCTTTGGTCGCCCCGCATTTCAACGTCCCGGTCGAGACGATCAAGGGATGGCCGAACAACAAGCCGGAAATCATGCCGGAGTGAAGCTTCGGCTGCTCCCGGGTTCAGAGCGTGGCAAATGCGCCATGCTCTGAAGCCCCGCGGGTATGCGGGCTCCAAAAGAAGCTGCATCGGTCGCCGCGAAGGCGCCATAGTCCCCTGAGGCTCGTCAGCGCAATTCGGGGGAACAATGATCCAGGCTTCGCTCTCCTCGCTCTTGCTGGAACAGGGGCTTGCGCGGCGCACCGTGCTTGCCGGTCCCTTGGGTGCGGCGCTTGCCGCGGCGATCCGGTGGGAGGCCGAGGCAGCGTCGCCGCCGGGCTTCGCGCCGCGGGCGATTCCAGCCCGGCAGCTCCCGGTGCCGGACACCGTCAGCCCGGCGCTTCAGGCCGTCATTGCCGCCGACTATCCGCCGGGCTGGAACCTTGCGCCGCAGACGGCCTTGGCGTGGCGGCAGCTGGCGGCGGCCAGCGCCGCTGCCATCGCACCCCTTCTGCCGGAGATCAAGCGCGGCCTGAGGGTGAGCGTCGAACAGGGCACGATCGCCGGCGTCAAGGTCTTCACCGTGACGCCCGCCGATCGATTCCCGGATGCCGCCCGACTTTCCGTTTCCCGCTCCGCTGGACGATGCCGTGGCCGTCTGGCGGACGCTGGTCAAGACACAGGATCCGCGGGGGATGGCGATCTTCGGCACCTCGGCCGGCGGCGGGCTCACCTTGGCGACGGTGCTTCGGGCAAGGGCAGAGGGGCTGCCGCTGCCGGCCGCCATCGCTCCCGGCACCCCGTGGGTGGACATGACCGCCTCCGGCGATTCGATCCAGGCGAACGCTTATGTCGACAATGTCCTGGTCGCGAATACGGGATGGGCAGCGGCGGCGGCGGGACTCTATGCCGCCGGCCATGACCTGCGAGACCCGTTGATCTCGCCGATCTATGGCGATTTCCGAGGCCTACCGCCGGCGATCCTCACCTCCGGCACGCGCGACCTCTTCCTCAGCAACACCGTCCGGACTCATCGCAAGCTGCGGCAGGCGGGAGTCGAAGCAGCACTTCAGGTCTTCGAGGGGCAGAGCCACGCGCAGTATCTGCATCCCTTCCTGCCGGAGACGGAGGAGGCTTTTGCCGAGATCACGGGCTTCTTCAAGCGGTACCTGGCGGCATAAAGGTGCTGGCTCAGACTAGGGCCTACTCCGCGGGGGAGCCGTGCGAGAGAGCCTGTGGCGGCACCGCTCTTACGACCGAGCGCCGCTTGCCGCCGATACGGCGCACGACGGTATAGAAGACCGGCGTGAACAGCAGGCCGAAGCCGGTCACCCCCAGCATGCCCGAGAACACGGCGGTTCCGAGGGACTGGCGCATCTCGGATCCAGCACCGGTCGCGACCACGAGCGGGGCCACGCCCAGGATGAAGGCGAAGGAGGTCATCAGGATCGGGCGAAGCCGTGTGCGCGCTGCGCGTACCGCGGATTCGGCAGCACTGGCGCCCGCTTCCTGCGCCTGGCGCGC
>DATFRE010000318.1:0-4037 GCA_035263545.1 Dongiaceae bacterium | reverse complement strand
ATCTCTTCTTCGGTCATGGGCTCAGCGAAATCCTGCATCGGGCCGGCGCGGTGACGGAAGGCGCCACCATCTTCGCCTACTGGGTCGACGATCCGGAGCGCTACGGGGTCATCGAATTCGACGAGGAGAGCCGCCCGGTCTCGATCGAGGAGAAGCCGAAGGAGCCCAAGTCGAACTGGGCCGCCACGGGGCTCTATTTCTACGGGCCCGACGTGGTCGACATCGCCGCCGAGGTGAAGCCCTCGGCCCGTGGCGAGCTCGAGATCACCGATGTGAACCGCGCCTATCTGGAGAGCCGGCGCCTCACCGTGGAGCGCCTCGGCCGGGGCTTCGCCTGGCTCGACACCGGGACCCATGAATCGCTCCTCGAGGCCGCCGAGTTCGTGCGCGTCATGGAGCGCCGCCAGGGGCTGAAGATCGCCTGCGTGGAGGAGATCGCCTTTCGCCGCGGCTTCATCGACGCCGATCAGCTCGTCTCGCTCGCCGCCCGCCTCAAAGGCACCGACTACGCCCGCTACCTCCAGCGCATCGCGCGGGAAGGCTAGGCCACCCTTCACCCTCACCTGCGCTGTCTTTACCCTCTCCCGCGCCTCTTCTTTCCCTCTCCCGCTTCAAAGCGCGGGAGAGGGATTTTCGACCTCGACCTTGTCTTCAAACTGCCTCAATTGATCGCATCCTTCAGGGTTTCCGCTTCCATCGAATTCGGCTAGCCTCGCGCGCGTGAGTGAAGCAGCGGCCCTGTTCACCGTCCTCAGGCAATCGGCCGATGCCGACGCCGTTGCGACCATCGAGAAGATGGTGCGCGATGCGCCCGATCACGCGCTCAACAAGATCAACGCCCTCGACCTCGCGGCGAAGTCCGGGATCGAGGAGGAACGCCTCATCGCGGCCTTGCTGCATGCGGCGCGGATCGGTCTCTTCGAGATGTCCTGGAACGTCATCTGCCGCAGCTGTGCCGGCGTGCTCGACGCCAACACGACCCTGAAGACGCTCGACCAGCCGGAATACAAATGCGCCTTCTGCGCCGCCACCTACGAGACGACCCTCGACAACATGGTGGAGGTCACCTTCACCGTGAGCCCGCGGCTGCGCAAGATCGCCGCCCATAATCCCGACGATCTCCCGGCCATCGAATACTTCCGCCAGATCTTCTGGAGCTCGGGCATCGACCTGCCGGCCGATTACGAGAGGCTGATAAAGGAGGTGACGCTCGAGATCATCGAGCTGCCGGCGGGTGAGCGCGCGATCCTCTCTTTGCAGCTCCCGGCGGGAAGCGTCATCATCTTCGATCCCGTGACCCATACGGCGCAGTTCCTCGAGGTGAAGGGTGAGCCTTCGAACGAGCGCCAGAACCTGTCGCAGATCCTGAACGACCTCCGCGCCGCGCCGATAACCACGGAGATGCGTCCGGGCCCGCTGCGCCTCGTGCTGGAGAATCGCACCGGCCACCGCGTGCTGCCGACCGTCTGGTTCGTGGACAAGACCCTGGAAGAGCTTCTGGGACGGCGCAGACCGGTGCTGAGCGCCAAGCGCCTGCTGACGAATCAGACCTTCCGCGACATCTACCGCACCGACACGCTGGCGGTCGACCAGCGCCTCAAGATCACCAGCCTCACCTTCCTGTTCAGCGATCTCAAGGGATCGACGGAGCTCTATGACCGCGTCGGAGATCTGGTCGCCTTCGATCTGGTGAAGGAGCATTTCCGGGTGCTGAACGACATCATCGCCTCCGAGCGGGGTGCGGTCGTCAAGACGATCGGCGATGCCGTCATGGCGACCTTCGCCACGCCCGACCGGGCTGTCGCCGCCGCGATCCGCATGCGCGAGGCCATGGACGATCTCGGCGAGCAGCGCCACCAGAAGGACCTGCTGCTGAAGATGGGCATCCATGAGGGACCCTGCCTCGCCGTCTCGCTCAACGACCGCCAGGATTATTTCGGCCAGACCGTCAACATCGCCTCGCGGGTGCAGGCGCTCGCGGCCTCGCGCTCGATCCTGGTGACCGAGCAGGTGGTCGAGAATCCCGAAGCCTCGGCCCTGCTCGAGACCAGCGGCCTCACCCCCCAGCTCCGCCGCGCGACCCTGCGCGGCATCGCCCACGAGATGTCGGTCTACGAGATTCCGTAGCGGCGCTCGCTTTTTTCCCTCTCCCGCGCTTTGAAGCGGGAGAGGGCATAATTCAGTTCCGCTCCAACACGCCTTCCAGCGGGAAGGTGAGGCCCAGGCTCTTCCAGAAGGCGGCGACCTGCTGCACCACGGCGTCGCCCTTCTGGTTCTCCTTGGCGCCGAAATCGGGCTTGGGCGCCTCCTTGAAGGGCTCCGCCTCCAGATTGGTGCCGAAGCCCTCATAGAACTTCTTCACCGCCCCCATCATATGCGCGCGCCCATAGGGCAGCAGGTGGGTTGCGGCCATGGTCGGGATGGCCTCCATGGCGATCTGATAGTGATAGCGCTTCCAATAGCCGAGGAAGACGTCGATATAGCTCATCTTCTTCACCAGCGCCTCGGCCACGCCCCACTTCATCCAGTCATCCATCGCCCAGCGCTCGATGGCGCTGCGCACGGCGAAGATGCCGCCCGGCGGCATGCCGCCGCTCTTGTCGAGCACCGACTGGATCATGGCGAGCGGATGGCGCAGCGTGATGATGTATTCGGCGTTGTTGCCGATGACCTCGTGGATCAGGGGGAAGCTGTAGACCCCCTTGGTGAACTTCTTCGGCACCACGATGCCGCCGTTATAGGCGAGACGGCCGTATTTGGTGAAATAGACATCGACCATGGTGAGGTATTCGGCGAGCTGCAGCAGCCCACTGGTGTGGATATTGCCGCCCTGCTCCTGGAAGGCGAGCGTGCCGAGATGGGGGAAGCCGTCATGGGCGAGCGCGTTCTGCACCTTGCGGTAATCCATGCCGGCGCCGCGGAAGAGCTGCTTGGTCATATAGGTGCCGCCGGTGCGCGGGATGCCGATGACGAAGAAGAAGCGGTAGCGCTGGATGCTCTTGATGGTGTCCGGCCGGCCGGTCAGCATCTCCTTGAAATAGCGGTAGGACTGCAGCACCCGCTGGCGCCCCTCGGGCTTGCCGAGCACGAAGGAGATCTTGTCTACCAGATTCTCGAAGCGGCCCTCGTTGGAGGCGAGGCTCTCCTCGTCCTGGGCATGCCAGCTTCCGGCATAGAACTCGCCGCCCGTGAGATCGGTATGCAGGAACTCCACGAAGGCCGGGGAGGTCGGGAGGTCCGTATCCTTCAGCGTCAGCGTCACGCCCATCGTTGCAGCACCCTGGAACTGAAAATGTCGTCCACGGCCTCGGCGCTAGCCGAGGCCGGCTGCTTCCTTACGACGTCGCTAGAAGGTCTGCAACAGCTGGACGTAGAAAGTATTGCTGCCGTTGCTGATATCGCTGTAGGTGCCCACCAGATGGGCCCAGTCGAAGCGGATCGAGGTATCGCCGATGGTGGTGATCCCGGTATGGAGCTCGGCCCCCAGCCCGATGGCGTAGAGATTGGGGTCGATCGCCGCCCCGGGCACGCTGTTCCAGACCCAGGCGCCGTCGAACCAGGGGCCGGCGGAGATGCTCCACATGTCGTTGCGCCAGACCGTCTGGTCGAGCTCGATGGAGGTCTGCAGGCCGCTATTGCCGGTGCTCTGGGCCGGCTGGAAGCCCCGCACGCTGCCATAGCCGCCGATGGAGAAGAGGTCGGAGGCGAGCAGCGTGTCGCCCGCATACTGGCCCGTCAGCAACCCTTTGAGCGAGGCGTCGGTCCAGAGATTCTGCCGGACGAAGAGCGTGCCGCGGAAGATGCTGGCCGCGGGATCACCGCCCTTGACGCTGGCATTCGGATCGCCCTGGGGGCTGGCCCCCAGGCATTCGCAACCCTGGGCATACTGCAGATCGGCAAAGAGCGTCGTGTCCTGGAGACGCAGCAGATAGGTGCCGTCGAGGGTGAACTGGCGGATCTGGTCGTCCGACTGGGTGACGCTGCCGTTCAGGATCAGCGAGACCAGGTGGCGGACGTCGAGTCCGGCCCGGACGGAT
>DATFRE010000317.1:0-10457 GCA_035263545.1 Dongiaceae bacterium | reverse complement strand
CGCTCCGGAGAGCGGCAGGACATGGGCATCGAAGCTGCGCTCGACCGGCACCGGCATGGTGAACTCCACCGTCTCCGATTCGGCGCTGTCGAGGGCGCGATCGACGGCGTCGAGGAGCTCCGGATGGCGCAGGATCCCGGTCAGGTTGCGTCCCGGGAGCGGACCTTCGAACAAGGTCTCGGCGGCGGGATTGGCGAGGCGGATCCGCGTCTGGCTGTCCACCAGCAGCACGGGATCCGGCAGGCGCGCCAGCACGCGCTCGGCCTCGGTGGCATGCTGGACCAGCCTCTCCTCGCGCTCGCGCCAGACGCTGATGGCATTGAGGAGGCGCGGGGCGAGGCCGCCGCCCAGCGCCGAATCCCGGCCGGCGGGCGGCGGACCGGGGCGGGCGGCCGCCATGCGCTCGGCATAGTCGGCCAGCGTGCCAAGATGGGCGAGATGCCCGCGCAGCAGCATCCAGAGCCAGAAGAGGAGGAGAAGCCCGGCCACCGCCGCCGGCACGGGCTCCAGCCGGGCGAAGGCGACGAGCCCGGCGAGGATCACGAGAATGGGCGCGGCAAGAAGCCCGATAGCGGCGAGCAGGCGGCTGAGCGGCGGGCGATGGGGCATTGGCGTCCTTGGGACGGCCTGTCCTGTCTGAGGGCTAGCTATAATCCTTCTCAGCCCACCGCGCGACCTTGATGGTTGTCACGTTTTTGCAACGGTCACAAAACGGCAATATTCCCGGATGGTGGAATGCCGGCCATGCTCGCTCTTTCTTCCGTCATGGTCGGCGAAGGCCGACCATCCACGAGTTTGCCTCCTGCGGATGAGCATTGGACAGGGAGACTCGCAACGGGAAATACGTTGATTTATACGCTCTCCGCATATATCATGAAAATCTAGGCGCCGGGCTTGGCTGTAAATTCTCTGTAGAAACAGCCAAGGGCCGACCCGCCCGGCCTCGGCGAAGGCGGAGAGCCCCGCATCGCAGAGGCAGGGGAAGCCGGCCGCCTGGCGGCTACACCGCCAGCACGCCCGCCTCGGCGCCGAGCGAGGCCAGCGCCGCCGCGGTCACGATCTCAGAGACCGTGGCGCCGGTCTGCACGATCTGGGCCGAATGGGCGAGGCCGCAGAGGATGGGGCCGAACACGGTGCCGCCGCCGAGCTGCTGCAGCAGCTTCGCCGAAATGGCGGCACTGTGAAGGGCGGGCATGAGCAGGACATTGGCCGCCCCGGTCAGCCGGCAGAAGGGATAGAGCTCGCGCATCAGCTCGAAATCGAGCGCCACATTGGCCTGCATCTCGCCGTCATACTCGAAATCCACCTGGCGGGAATCGAGCTCGCGCACCGCATCGCGCACCCGCTCCATGCGCTCCAGCGGCGGGTTGCCGAAATTGGAGAAGGAGAGCAGGGCCACCCGGGGCTCATGGCCGAGGAGCCGGGCCATGCCCGCCGACTGCATGGCGATGCCCGCCAGCTCCTCCGCCGAAGGCAGCTCGTGCACGGCGGTATCCGCCAGCAGCACCGTGCGTCCGCGGGCGATGACCACCGAAAGCCCGAAGATGATATGGCCGGGCCGCGGGTCGAGGACCCGGAGGATCTCCTCCAGATTGGTCGAGAAGCTGCGCGTGACGCCCGTCACCATGGCATCGGCGTCGCCCTCCGCCACCATGCAGGCGGCGAACACATTGCGGTCCTGGTTGGCCATGCGCTGGCAGTCGCGATGGAGCGCGCCCCTGCGCTGAAGGCGCCGGTAGAGAAATTCGGTGTAGTGCTTGTTGCGGTGGGAGAGCCGGGCATTGGTGATCTCGATGCCCTCCGGCACGCCGAGGCCCGCCGCATCCATGGTGGCGAGGATGCGGTCCTCGCGGCCCACCAGCACCGGCGTGCCATAGCCCGCATGATGGAAGGCGACCGCGGCGCGCACCACCTTCTCCTCCTCGCCCTCCGCGAAAACGACGCGGCGCGGATTGTGGCGCACCCGCTCGAAGATCAGGTTGAGGCTTCCGGCGGTGGGATCGAGGCGGGCGGAGAGCTCGGCGCGATAGCCTTCGAGATCCAGGATCGGCCGGCGCGCCACGCCGCTCTCCATCGCCGCCTTGGCGACGGCAAGCGGGATCGAGGAGATGAGGCGCGGATCGAAGGGCACCGGGATGATGTAGTCGGGCCCGAAGCGCAGGCGCCGTCCCGAATAGGCGGCATCGACCTCGTCGGGCACGTCCTCGCGGGCGAGATCGGCCAGCGCATGGGCGGCTGCGATCTTCATCTGGTCGTTGATCGTGGAAGCCCGCACATCCAGCGCGCCGCGGAAGATATAGGGGAAGCCCAGCACGTTGTTGACCTGGTTCGCATAGTCCGAGCGGCCGGTGGCGACGATGGCGTCCTTGCGCACCGCATGCACCTCCTCCGGCGTGATCTCCGGATCGGGATTGGCCATGGCGAAGATGATCGGCTTTTCGGCCATGGCGGCGACCATCTCCTGGCTCACCGCATCCTTCGCCGAGAGGCCGAAGAAGACGTCGGCGCCCTTCAGGGCATCGGCCAGGCTGCGCGCCTTGGTGCGCGCGGCATGGGCCGATTTCCACTGGTTCATCCCCTCTGTGCGGCCCTGATAGATGACGCCCTTGGTATCGACGAGGATGCAGTTGTCCTGGGGCAGGCCCATGCTCTTGATGAGCTCGACGCAGGCGATGGAGGCGGCACCCGCGCCGTTCACCACCATCCGGACGTCCTTGAGGCTGCGCCCCGTCAGATGCAGCGCGTTGATGAGCCCCGCGGAGGCGATGATGGCGGTGCCGTGCTGGTCGTCATGGAAGACGGGAATGTCGAGAAGCTCGCGCAGGCGCTGCTCGATGATGAAGCATTCCGGCGCCTTGATGTCCTCGAGGTTGATGCCGCCGAAGGATGCGCCGAGGAAGCGCACGCAGTTGACGAACTCGTCGACGTCCTTGGTGCTGACCTCGAGGTCGATCGAATCGACGTCGGCGAAGCGCTTGAACAGCACCGCCTTGCCTTCCATCACCGGCTTCGAGGCGACGGCGCCGAGATCGCCGAGGCCCAGCACGGCCGTGCCGTTGGAGATAACGGCGACCATATTGCCCTTGGCGGTATAGTCATAGGCAAGGGAAGGGTCCTTGGCGATGCGCAGGCACGGCACCGCCACGCCCGGCGAATAGGCCAGCGACAGATCGCGCTGGGTCGTCAGCGGCTTGGTCGGGCGGATCTCGATCTTGCCGGGACGGCCCTGGGCATGGAACAGCAGCGCCTCCTGGTCGGTGGTGCTGCCGCGCGTCCTGATCATGAACGAGACCTCCCGGAATTTATGGAACAATCTGGATTCTTGATTACAAGGCTGGCATGAAAAACCCGTGAAAGGAATAGCGCCGAAGATGTCCTCCGGTGGTCCCCCGGCGTGGCCGCAGCCGCGAATCCGCGCTAAGTTCGCCGCCGATGGAACACCCCCCGCCCGAGGACAGGCCCGCGGACAGATTCGAGATCGCGAGCGATGCCTCGCCGCTGATGGCCCAATATCTTGCGGTCAAGCGGGCGCATCCGGACCACCTCCTGTTCTACCGGATGGGGGATTTCTACGAGCTCTTCTTCGAGGATGCGGTCCGCGCCTCGGCGGCGCTCGCCATCGCGCTGACCAAGCGCGGCAAGCATGATGGCGGCGACATCCCCATGTGCGGCGTGCCCGTGCATGCCGCCGAGGGCTATCTCGCCAAGCTGATCCGCCAGGGCTTCAAGGTGGCGGTCTGCGAGCAGCTCGAGGATCCGGCCGAGGCGAAGAAGCGCGGCTCCAAGGCGGTGGTGCGGCGCGACGTGGTGCGCATCGTCACGCCCGGCACCCTTACCGAGGAGAATCTCCTCGATGCGCGCAGCCACAATTTCCTCGCCGCCATCGCCGATGTGGGCGGATCGCTGGGGCTTGCCTGGGTCGACATCTCGACCGGTGATTTCGCCGTCCAGCCGCTGGCGGCCGCCGAGCTCGCCGGCGCGCTGGCGCGCCTGCAGCCCAGCGAGATCCTGCTGCCGGACCGCCTCTTCCAGCGCGCGGAGCTCGCCGGGCTCCTGGCGGAATACCGCAGCCAGCTCTCGCCCCTCCCCTCCGCCCGCTTCGACAGCGACAGCGCGCGCCGGCGTCTGGAGACGGGCTTCGGCGTCAAGGCGCTCGACGGCTTCGGCAGCTTCGAGCGGGCGGAGATCGCCGCTTGCGGGGCGCTGCTCGACTATCTGCAGACGACCCAGCTGGGGCGCCTGCCGCGGCTTGCGGCCCCCCGCCGGCTCGCCTCCGGCGCGGTCTTGGAGATCGATGCTGCGACGCGGCGCAATCTCGAGCTGATGCGGGGAGTCTCCGGCGAGCGTGGCGGGTCGCTCCTCGCCGCCATCGACCGCACGGTCACCGCCGGCGGGGCGCGCCGGCTTGCCGACTGGCTGGCGGCGCCGCTGACGGATCCGGCCGCCATCAACGCGCGTCTCGACATGCTGGCGGCCCTCATCGCCGAGCCGCGGCTGCGCGAGGATCTGCGTGCCGGGCTGAAGCGCGCGCCGGATATCGAGCGATCCCTGTCGCGCCTGCTGCTGGGCCACGGCGGCCCGCGCGATCTCGCAGCACTGGGCGAGGGGCTCGCCGCCGCGGGCGCGTTGCGCCGGCGCCTCGGCGCCTCCTCGAATCTACCCGAGGGGCTTGTCCAGGCGGCCACGGCGCTGGGCGATCATGGGGAGCTGGTGGCGGAGCTCCGCCGGGCCTTGGGCGCGGAGCTGCCGGTGATCGCACGCGATGGCGGATTCATCGCGCCGGGCTATCGCGATGCCCTCGACGAGCTTCGTGGGCTCAGGGACGAGAGCCGGCGCCTCATCCTTGAGCTGGAGCAGCGCTATCGCGGCGAGACCGGGATCTCCTCCCTCAAGATCCGCCACAACAATGTGCTGGGCTATTACGTCGAATCCACGGCGGTACATCTGGAGAAGCTGACCCGGGAAGGCGGCTTCATCCATCGCCAGACCATGGCCAATGCCACGCGCTTCACCACCGTCGAGCTGGGCGAGCTGGAGCGGCGCATCGCGACGGCCGCGGACAAGGCGCTGGCCCTCGAACTCGAGCTCTTCACCGAGCTCGTGGCCCTGGTCGGCGCCGCGGCCGAAGCGATCGCCGCGGCGGCCATGGCGCTTGCCCTCCTCGATGTGGTCGCCGGCCTCGCCGAGCTCGCGGTCGAGGCCGACTACTGCCGGCCGCTGGTGGATGACAGCATCGCCTTCGAGATCGCAGGCGGGCGCCATCCGGTGGTCGAGGCGGCGCTCCGGGCGCAGCAGGCGGGCGCCTTCGTCGCCAATGACTGCGATCTCGGCAATGCCCAGCGCCTCTGGCTCCTGACCGGCCCCAACATGGCCGGCAAATCGACCTTCCTGCGCCAGAATGCCCTCATCGCCGTGCTCGCCCAGATCGGCGCCTATGTCCCGGCGCGGGCCGCGCATATCGGCATCGTCGATCGCCTCTTCAGCCGGGTGGGCGCGGCCGACGATCTCGCCCGCGGCCGCTCGACCTTCATGGTGGAGATGGTGGAGACCGCGGCGATCCTGAACCAGGCGGGGCTGCGCGCCCTCGTCATCCTGGATGAGATCGGCCGCGGTACGGCGACCTTCGATGGCCTCTCCATCGCCTGGGCGACGCTGGAGCATCTCCATGAGGTGAACCGCTGCCGCGCGCTCTTCGCGACCCACTACCACGAGCTGGTGGCGCTGGCCGCGCGGCTGCCGGCGCTCTCGCCCTACGCCATGCGGGTCAAGGAATGGCAGGGCGATGTCGTCTTTCTCCATGAGGTCGCCCCGGGTGCGGCCGACCGCAGCTACGGCATCCATGTGGCAAAGCTCGCCGGCCTCCCGGCCGCTGCCGTGGCGCGGGCCGAGCAGGTGCTGGCGACGCTGGAGAAGGGCGAGCAGGCGAGCGCCCTGACGCGGCTCGCCGATGACCTCCCGCTCTTCGCCGCCCGGCTGCCGGAGGCGCGCAAGCCCTCGGCGGCGGAGGATGCGCTTGCCGCGCTCGATCCCGACGGAATGACGCCCAAGCAGGCGCTGGAGGAGCTCTACCGCCTGCGACGTCTGGCGCGCGGGGAGTCCTGACGGGCGAGCGAAGCGCTCTCTTCGGGCGGGATTGGACGGAAGGCCTCCCGGCAGGCTATACCGGCGCGCCATGAAATTCTCGCATTTGACCGAACGCATCAGCGGCGAAGGCGCGCGCGCCTGGGCCGTCCATTACGAGGCCATGCGCCGGCGCCGTGCCGGGCAGGAGGTGATCATCCTCTCCGTGGGCGATCCGGATTTCGACACCCCGCCGGCGATCGTCGCCGAGGCCAAGGCCTCTCTCGATCGCGGCCGCACCCACTATTCCGGCATCGTGGGCGATCCGCATCTGCGCGCCGCCATTGCCCACTATCACGGCGCGCGGGCGGGCGTTGCCGCCGGCCCGGAGAATGTGGTGGTCATGGCCGGTGCCCAATGCGCCCTCTTCGCCTCGGTGCTCTGCCTCCTCGACCCGGAGGAGGAGGTCATCGTGCCGGAGCCCATGTATGTGACCTATGAGGCGGTGGTGGGCGCCAGCGGCGCTTCGATGCGCCGCGTGCCGCTGCGGCCTGAGCACGGCTTCCGCCTGCAGGCGGAGGATGTCGCCGCGGCCATCGGCCCCCGGACGCGGGCCGTGCTCATCAACAGCCCGCACAACCCCACCGGCGCCGTCATCCGGCGTGGCGAACTGGAGAAGCTGGCGGCGCTCTGCCGGCAGCATGATCTCTGGCTGATCTCCGATGAGGTCTACGGCTCCCTCGTCTTCGAGGGCGAGCATGTCAGCCCGGCTTCGCTCCCGGGCATGGCGGAGCGCACGGTCGTCATCGACAGCCTGTCGAAATCCCACGCCATGACCGGCTGGCGCCTCGGCTGGGCCGTGGGGCCCGAGGCGCTGATGCATCATCTGGCACACCTCTCCCTCTGCATGCTCTATGGCTCCCCGGGCTTCATCCAGGATGCGGCCGTGGTCGCGCTGGAATCGGGGCCGGCGGCGCTGGAGGAGATGAAGGCCGCCTATCGCCGCCGGCGTGACGACCTGCATCGCCAGCTCTCCCAGGTGCCGACGCTTTCGGTGCCGCTGCCCGAGGCCGGCATGTTCCTGATGGTCGATGTCAGCCGCACCGGCGCCACGGCCCAGGATTTCGCCTTCGGCCTGCTCGACGCGGAGCGGGTCGCGGTCCTGCCGGGCGGAGCCTTCGGCCCGCAGATCGCGAGCTATGTCCGCATCAATCTCGGTGCCCCGGACGAGGTGCTCGCGCAGACAGGCCGCCGCATGGCGCGCTACGCGGAGAGCTTGCCGGGCCGGACATAGGCATATCTCATTCCTATGACGGCGGGCGCGGCGGCAGGAACTCGATCTCGCGGCGGTTGCTCTTCGTGGCGCCCAATGTGACGTGGAACTTCCAGCGCTGCCAGCTCGTGCGATAGGCCACCATGTCGAGAATGCGCACGGAGAAATAGCTCACCACGACCCGGTCGGCCGCGGGACCGGAGCTGCCGAGGAGCGGAAGGCTGATGCCGACACCGGCACCCGTGGCCCCGCTCGAGCCTCCCGCCGCGTTCATCCTGAGCTGGGGCTGGATCCCGGCGGACTGGCCCTCGGTCTCACGGGCATAGGTGATCTTGCCGACAGGAAATTCTTGGCCCCCCGCATCGATGAGCCGGGCGCTCACCACGGGCTCGGGATCGCGGAGTGCGACGTCCACCTCATCGGAATTGGCGAGAAGCACCATCTCCAGCGGCGGCGGCGCCGTGCTGAGCGGGGGCGGCGCGGGGTCGGCGCAGGCTGCCGTCACAAGCAGCGCTGCTACGGCGAAGAATCGCAGGAGGCACATCGCGTGTTGATCTAACGGCCTGGCGCGCAATTTGGGAGACACAAGTTTGGGAGGCGGTCGTTGCTGCTAGGCACCAGACCCGAAGAAGCTGTGGAGGATCGCGGCGGTCTCCTCAGGCAGCTCCTCTGGAAAGAAGTGGCCCGCGGCAAGCGCCTGGCCCGTGACATCATCGGCCCAGTCCCGCCAGAGCGCGATCGGTCCGCCTTCCCCGGCATACCAGCGGTCGAGCCCGCTGCCGGCACTCCAGAGTGCGAGCAGCGGGCAGGCGATCTTTCGTTGAGCGGCCAGATCGGCCTTGTCGTGGGTGCGGTCGAGGGTGGCGGCGGCGCGATACTCCTCGCAGATGGCATGGGCGTGGGCAGGATCGCGGAGTGCGTCGACATAGGCAGTACGTACCTCCGGCGGGAAGGCGGCGGCAGCCGAGCCCCAGCCGCCGAGGGCATCCTCGATGACGGCCTCGGGCGATGCGGCCAGCAGGCGCTCCGGCAGGGGTGCGGGCTGGGCCAGCAGCGACCAGGGCCAGAAGGCGAGTGCCAGCCGGGCATCGGCCCTCGCCCAGACCGTCTCCGTCGGCAGGATGTCGAGAACCGCCAGCCGCCCGACGCGCTCCGGATGGTCGAGAGCCAGGCGATAGGCGACCCGCCCGCCGCGATCATGGCCGGCGAGGAAGAAGTGCCTGAAGCCGAGACGTTCCATGACGATCACCATGTCGCCGGCCATGGCCCGCTTGGCATAAGGTGCGTGTTCGGCATCGGAGGCCGGGCAACCGCTCTGCCCATAGCCGCGAAGATCCGAGGCGACCACGGTGAAATCGCGGGCCAGCAGCGGGGCGACGCCGCGCCACATCAGATGGGTCTCCGGAAAGCCATGCAGCAGGAGGACCGGCGGCCCGGCGCCCGCGGTCCTCAGGAAGATGCGGGTCTCCCCGGTCTCGATCTCGGTGGCCCTGAAGCCCTCCATCATGGCTGTTGAAGCTCGTCCTGCCGTCCGGGGTTCCCCGGCTTACATGAAAGGCCAGCGATACCATATGATGGAGCCATGGACGCCATCCACGACCAGCGCGCCTTGGTCGACCGGCGCGGGCTCTCCACGGCGCTCGCCGATGCCGGGCCGAAGGGCGATGCGGCCCTGCTGGAGGTGCTGAAGCAGGCGCTGGCCCAGGGCCGCGCCGAGATCCTCCGGCGCTTCGAGGCGGCGGCCCGGGCGGAGGATGCGGGGCTCAAGGTCGGGCGCGAGACCTGCTTCCTGATGGATCAGCTGATCCGCACCCTCTACGACTACACCACCCAGCAGGTCTTCCCCCTGGCCAATCCCAGCGCCGGCGAGCATCTCGCTCTGGTCGCCGTCGGCGGCTATGGGCGCGGCGAGCTCGCCCCCTGCTCGGATATCGATCTCCTCTTCCTGCTGCCCTACAAGCTGACGCCCTATGGCGAGCAGGTGGTGGAGTTCATGCTCTATCGCCTTTGGGATCTGGGCCTCAAGGTCGGTCATGCCACCCGCTCGGTGGATGAGTGCCTGCGCCAGGCCAAGGCGGACATGACCATCCGCACGGGGCTTTTGGAGGCGCGCTATCTCTGGGGCGATTGGGAGCTCTTCCAGGAGCTGAAGCGCCGCTTCCGGCGCGAGGTCGCCACCGGCAACGGCCTCGATTTCGTCGAGGCCAAGCTCGCCGAGCGCGACCAGCGCCACAAGCGCACCGGCAATTCGCGCTACACCCTCGAGCCCAACATCAAGGACGGCAAGGGGGGCCTGCGCGACCTCCACACCCTCTACTGGATCGCCAAATATCTCTATCAGGTGGATGACGTGGCGGCCCTCGTCGATCGCGGCGTGCTGAGCGCCGAGGAGGTGGCGACCTTCGAGAAGGCCGCCGCCTTCCTCTGGACCGTGCGCTGCCATCTGCACTATCTCGCGGGGCGCGCGGAGGAGCGGCTGATCTTCGACTTCCAGCCCGAGCTCGCCCGGCGCATCGGCTATACCGATCATGCCGGGACCAGCGGCGTCGAGCGGCTGATGAAGCATTACTTCCTGATCGCCAAGAGCGTCGGCGATCTGACCCGGATCTTCTGCGCGGCCATCGAAGCGGCGCATCAGCGCCGGCCCTTCATCCGCCTTCCGAGCCTGCCCGGCATCGGCCTGCGCCGGCGCGAGGTCGAGGGCTTCGCCGTCGAGGGCGACCGGCTCAATGTGTCCTCGCCGGACTATTTCACCAGCCAGCCGATCAACATCCTCCGGCTGTTCGAGGTCGCCCAGCGCCGCGATCTCGACATCCATCCCACGGCCTTGCGCCTGGTGACCCGCAATCTGAAGCTGGTGAAGGGACTGCGCAGCGATCCGGAGGCGAACCGCCTCTTCCTCGCCATGCTGACCGCGCCCAAGGGGCCGGAGATCACGCTGCGCCGGCTCAACGAGGCCGGCGTCTTCGGCCGCTTCATCCCGGATTTCGGGCGCGTCGTCGCCCAGATGCAATACGACATGTACCACCACTACACGGTGGACGAGCACACCATCTTCGCCATCGGCATGCTGCACAAGATCGAGCGCGGCGATCTGAAGCAGGAGGCGCCCGTCGCCTCGACC
>DATFRE010000316.1:0-8630 GCA_035263545.1 Dongiaceae bacterium | reverse complement strand
TCTGTTGCTCCAGATCGGAGGCTGAGACGTGACTCATCGCTGGTATGTCGTGCATGTCTATTCGGGCTTCGAGCGCAAGATCGCGCAATCGATCCGCGAGCAGGCTCAGCAGAAGAGCATGGCCGACAAGTTCTCGGAGGTGCTGGTGCCGACGGAAGAAGTCGTCGAGCTGCGCCGCGGCACCAAGGTGAACGCCGAACGCAAGTTCTTCCCCGGCTATGTGCTGGTGAAGATGGAGATGACTGACGAGTCCTGGCATCTGGTCATGAACACCCCGAAGGTCACCGGGTTCCTCGGCGGCAAGGGGCGTCCCTCGCCGATCACCGAGGCCGAGGCCATGCGCATCCAGCGCCAGGTCCAGGAAGGCATCGAGCGGCCGAAGCCGGCGGTGATCTTCGAGATCGGCGAGCAGGTGCGGGTCAGCGACGGGCCCTTCACCTCCTTCAACGGCCTGGTCGAGGAGGTCGACGAGGAGAAGGGCCGGCTCAAGGTGGCGGTGTCCATCTTCGGCCGCGCCACGCCTGTCGAGCTCGAATACTCGCAGGTCGAGAAGCTCTAGGGCCTTGCGCCCTCAAGATACCGCCGCGGGATGGCCCGCGGCAGCGCAGTGCGGGAGGCGTGCCATCGCCGGACCGCGCGATCCCGGATGAAAGGGGATTAAGGACATGGCAAAGAAGATCGAAGGCTACATCAAGCTGCAGATTCCGGCGGGCAAGGCCAACCCCTCGCCGCCGGTGGGCCCGGCGCTCGGCCAACGCGGGCTCAACATCATGGCGTTTTGCAAGGAGTTCAACGCGGCGACCCAGAATCTCGAGCCGGGAATGCCGATCCCGGTCGTGATCACCGCTTATTCCGACCGCTCCTTCACCTTCGTCACCAAGACGCCGCCGGCGAGCTATTTCCTGCTCAAGGCGGCGGGCATCGAGAAGGGTTCCCAGACCACCGGCCGCGGCTTCGTCGGCAAGGTGACCATGGATCAGATCCGCAAGATCGCGGAGCAGAAGATGGCCGACCTCAATGCCCACAGCATCGAGGCGGCGGCGCAGATGATCAAGGGATCGGCCCGTTCCATGGGCCTTCAGGTGGTGGAGTAGGACCATGGCAATCGGCAAGCGTGGCAAGAAGGCCCGCCAGGGCATCGATCGCAACGCCTTCTACAACGTCGAGAAGGCGGTGGAGATGATCAAGACCGGCGCGACGGCGAAGTTCGACGAGACCATCGAGGTGGCGATGAATCTCGGCATCGATCCGCGCCAGTCGGACCAGAACGTGCGCGGCGTGGTGCAGCTTCCCCATGGCACGGGCAAGAGCCTCAGGGTCGCGGTCTTCGCCAAGGGCGACAAGGCGAAGCAGGCGAATGATGCGGGTGCGGATGTCGTGGGCGATGCCGACCTCGCCGAGAAGGTGCAGGCCGGCCAGATCGACTTCGACCGCTGCATCGCCACCCCGGACATGATGGCGGTGGTGGGACGCCTCGGCAAAGTGCTGGGCCCCCGCGGCCTGATGCCCAACCCGAAGCTGGGCACGGTCACCAACGACATCGCCGAGGCCGTCAAGGCGGCCAAGGGCGGCCAGGTCGAGTTCCGCGCCGAGAAGGCGGGGCTGGTCCATGCCGGCGTCGGCAAGGCGAGCTTCACCAAGGAGGCGCTGATCGACAACGTGAAGGCCTTCATCGGCGCGGTCGCCAAGGCGAAGCCGTCGGGCGCCAAGGGCAGCTACATCAAGAAGGTGAGCTTGAGCTCGACCATGGGGCCGGGCGTCAAGCTGGAGATCGCCAGCGTCCTCGGCTGAGAGGACGCCGAAATCGAATTCCGGCGGGCCGTCCCTCAAGGGCGGCGCGCCGGCGAAGGAAGGCAAGGCCATGTGTGCCCTGCCTTCCGACCCTGTCCGAGACTGCCGGTGCCCAAAGGGTGCTTACCCCCAGGGCTTAATGCCAAGGCTTCGGCCGCGGTGCCGGCATGAGACGGGAGGACAACCGTTCATCGGCCCTTCTCTGAGGGCCGGTAGCGGCTTGAACTTCTGGGACAGGCGAACCGGATCTGCCGGAGCCTGCTCCGGCGGATCCTAGTGCAACCGGGCCGCGAGGGATTGATCCCGGACGGCCCAAGGCATCGGAGACGATAGTGGACCGATCGCAAAAGAAGAAGCTGGTCGACTCCCTGCACGACGTCCTGTCGAAGACGGAGCTGGTCGTCATAACCCAGCAGTCCGGCATGACGGTCGCCGAAGTGACGACGCTTCGGCGGCAGATGCGGGAAGCCGGCGCCAGCTTCAAAGTGACGAAGAATCGGCTCGCGCGTCGCGCTCTCGAAGGCACGAAGTTCGCCAAGCTGGCGCCACTCTTCAAAGGGCCCACGGCGGTCGCCTATTCGACCGACCCGGTGGCCGCGGCGAAGGTGGCGGTCAGCTACGCCAATGCGAACGAGAAGCTCACCATCGTCGGCGGGGCGATGGGCGATACGCTGCTCGACTCCAATGGAGTCAAGGCGCTCGCCACGCTGCCCTCGCTGAACGAGCTTCGCGGCAAGCTTGTCGGACTGCTGCAGACCCCGGCGACGAGACTCGCCCAGGTCCTGCAGGCCCCGGCCGGCCAACTCGCCCGTGTCGTCGGTGCCTACGCGAAAAAGGCCGAGGCCTGAGCCCCAGGGCCCAGGCATTGGCCGAGCCGGATCCCCGATCCCGGATGTTCAAGCCCATAGGAGAAAGACATGGCTGATCTGCAGAAGTTGGTGGACGAGCTCTCCAAGCTGACCGTTGTCGAGGCGGCAGAGCTCAGCAAGAAGCTGGAAGAGGCCTGGGGCGTTTCCGCCGCGGCCCCGGTCGCGGTCGCTGCCGCCCCGGGCGCGGGTGCCGCCGCGGCCCCTGTCGTCGAGAAGGACGAATTCGCTGTCGTCCTGCTCGAGGCCGGCGAGAAGAAGATCAACGTGATCAAGGAAGTGCGCGCGATCACCGGCCTCGGCCTCAAGGAGGCCAAGGACCTGGTCGAGGGCGCTCCCAAGACCGTGAAGGAGGGTGTTAACAAGACGGAAGCCGCCGACCTCAAGAAGAAGCTCGAGGACGCCGGCGCCAAGGTCGAGTTGAAGTAACTCACTCTACCTGCTTGCAAAAAGCCGGCGGCACCCCATCTCTGGGGGTCCGCCGGCCCCTGCTTCGTTAATTCATTTCGAATAAACCGGGGCCATTAGCCCCTACGCCCGAGACGAGGACACCGAATGACCAAGTCGTTCACCGGTCGCAAGCGCATCCGCAAGGAGTTCGGCCGCATCCCTGAGATCAGCCGGATGCCGAACCTGATCGAGGTTCAGAAGAGCTCTTACGACCACTTCCTGCAGGTCGGCGTCGCTGCGGAAGAGCGGACCGATGTAGGCCTTCAGGAGGTCTTCAAGTCGGTATTCCCGATCCGCGACTTCTCAGATCGCGCGGAGCTGCAGTTCGTCAAATACGAGCTGGAGGAGCCGAAATACGACGTCGAAGAGTGCCAGCAGCGCGGCATGAGCTTCGGTGCGCCCCTCAAGGTGACGCTGCGCCTCGTCGTCTGGGACGTGGACGAGGACAGCGGCGCGCGCTCGATCCGCGACATCAAGGAGCAGGACGTCTACATGGGCGACATGCCCCTGATGACGGCCAACGGCACCTTCATCATCAACGGCACGGAGCGCGTCATTGTCAGCCAGATGCACCGCTCCCCGGGCGTCTTCTTCGACCATGACAAGGGCAAGACCCATTCCTCGGGCAAGTATCTCTACGCTGCCCGTGTGATCCCCTATCGCGGCTCCTGGCTCGACTTCGAGTTCGATGCCAAGGACCTGGTCTATGTGCGCATCGACCGTCGCCGCAAGCTGCCGGCCACCACCCTGCTGCTGGCACTCTGGGGCAAGGAGACGGAGGAGCATCTGGCCGAAGGCGTGAAGCTGGAGGAGGACGAGCGGCGCCTGGGCGGCATGTCGGCGGAGGAGATCCTCGGATTCTTCTACGACACGGTCGTCTTCACCCACAGCAAGAAGGGCTGGCAGACGACCTTCGACCCGCAGCGCATCCGCGGCGTCAAGCTCGTCCGCGATCTGGTCGACGCCAAGACCGGCAAGGTCATGGCCGAGGCCGGCACCAAGATGACCGCACGGCTCGCCAAGAAGCTGCAGGAGGCCGGGCTCAAGTATCAGGTCGCCGCGGCGGAGGACCTGATCGGCCGCTATGTCGCCAGCGACCTCATCAACGAGGAGACGGGCGAGATCTTCGTCGAGGCGGGCGACGAGCTGACCGCCAGCATCGTCGAGCAGATCGAGGAAGCAAAGATCTCGACCATCGCGACGCTCGCCATCGACCATGTCAATGTCGGCCCCTATATGCGCAACACCTTCGCGAGCGACCGCAATCGCACCCGCGAGGAGGCCCTGATCGACATCTACCGGGTCATGCGCCCGGGCGAGCCGCCGACGCTGGACACCGCCGAAGCGTTGTTCCAGGGGCTCTTCTTCGATAACGAGCGCTATGACCTCTCGGCCGTGGGCCGGGTGAAGATGAACTCGCGCCTCAGCGCGCTCCCGACCTCGCATTTCGATCCGGCCGAGGCGGGCGACCAGGTGCGCGTGCTGCGCAAGCAGGACATCCTCGCCATCCTCAAGGTGCTGAACGAGCTGAAGGACGGGCGGGGCGAGATCGACGACATCGACCATCTGGGCAATCGCCGGGTGCGCTCGGTGGGCGAGCTGCTGGAGAACCAGTACCGCATCGGCCTGCTGCGCATGGAGCGGGCGATCCGCGAGCGCATGAGCTCGGTCGAGATCGATTCGGTCATGCCCCATGACCTGATCAACGCCAAGCCGGCGGCGGCCGCGGTGCGCGAGTTCTTCGGCTCCTCGCAGCTCTCGCAGTTCATGGACCAGACCAACCCGCTGTCGGAGATCACCCACAAGCGGCGCCTCTCGGCCCTCGGGCCGGGCGGCCTCACGCGCGAGCGCGCGGGCTTCGAGGTGCGCGACGTGCATCCGACCCATTACGGCCGGATCTGCCCGATCGAGACCCCGGAAGGCCCGAATATCGGCCTGATCAACAGCCTCGCCACCTATGCCCGGGTCAACCAGTACGGCTTCATCGAGAGCCCCTATCGCAAGGTCGACAAGGGCACGGTGACCGACGAGGCCGTCTATCTCTCGGCCATGGAGGAGGGGCGTTACACCATCGCCCAGGCCAATGCCGAGCTCGACAGCAAGCGGCGCTTCGTTTCCGACCTGATCTCCTGCCGGCGCGGCGGCGACTTCGTCATGTCCCGGCCGGAGGACATCGACTACATGGACGTGTCGCCGAAGCAGCTCGTCTCGGTGGCCGCGGCCCTCATTCCCTTCCTGGAGAATGACGACGCCAACCGCGCCCTCATGGGCTCCAACATGCAGCGCCAGGCGGTTCCGCTGCTCCGCGCCGAGGCCCCGCTGGTGGGCACCGGCATGGAGGAGACGGTGGCGCGGGATTCGGGTGTCGCCATCGGAGCGCGGCGCTCGGGCGTCGTCGACCAGGTGGACGCGACCCGTATCGTCATCCGCGCGACCGAGGAGACCAAGTCGGACGCGCCGGGCGTCGACATCTACAACATGCTGAAGTTCCAGCGCTCCAACCAGAGCACCTGCATCACCCAGCGTCCGCTGGTGAAGGTGGGCGACGTGGTGGCCAAGGGCGACATCGTCGCCGACGGCCCCTCGACCGATCTGGGCGAGCTGGCGCTGGGCCGCAACGTGCTCTGCGCCTTCATGCCCTGGCAGGGCTACAACTTCGAGGATTCGATCCTGATCTCGGAGCGGCTGGTCAGCGACGACGTCTTCACCTCGATCCATATCGAGGAGTTCGAGGTCATGGCCCGCGACACCAAGCTGGGCCAGGAGGAGATCACCCGCGACATCCCCAATGTCGGCGAGGAGGCTCTGAAGAACCTCGACGAGGCCGGCATCGTCTATATCGGCGCCGAGGTGAAGCCGGGCGACATTCTGGTGGGCAAGGTGACGCCGAAAGGCGAATCGCCGATGACGCCGGAGGAGAAGCTGCTGCGCGCCATCTTCGGCGAGAAGGCCTCCGATGTGCGCGACACCTCCATGCGGCTGCCGCCGGGCGTCTCCGGCACGGTGGTCGAGGTCCGCGTCTTCTCGCGGCGCGGTGTCGACAAGGACGAGCGCGCGCTGGCGAACGAGCGGGCGGAGATCGAGCGCCTCGCGAAGGATCGCGACGACGAGAAGGCGATCATCGAGCGGAGCTTCTACGGGCGCCTCAAGGAGCTGCTCCTGAACCAGACCGCCTCGGGCGGGCCCAAGGGGCTCAAGGCCGAGACCCGGGTCACGGACAAGCTGCTGGGCGAATACACCCCCGGCCAGTGGCGCCAGATCACCGTGCGCAACGACAAGCGCATGGCGGATATCGAGGCCCTGAAGAAGCAGTTCGGCAGCTCGATCCAGGCGATCGAGAACCGGTTCGCCAGCAAGGTCGAGAAGCTGCAGGCCGGTGCCGAGCTGGCCCCGGGCGTGATGAAGATGGTCAAGGTCTTTGTCGCCGTGAAGCGCAAGCTCCAGCCCGGCGACAAGATGGCGGGCCGCCACGGCAACAAGGGCGTGGTGTCGAAGATCGTGCCGGCCGAGGATATGCCCTATCTCGACGACGGGCGGCCCGTCGATATCGTGTTGAACCCGCTGGGCGTGCCGAGCCGCATGAATGTGGGCCAGATCCTGGAGACCCATCTGGGCTGGGCCTGCGCCAATCTCGGCCGCCAGATCGGCGAGCTGCTCGACGTCGCCGCCGCCTCCGGCCGGACCGCCGATCTGAAGAAGCAGCTGAAGTCGGTCTATGGCGACCGGACCTTCAAGCATGACGTGGCCGAGCTCGACGATCCCCAGACCCTGGAGCTCGCCGCGCATCTGCGCCACGGCGTGCCGGTGGCCTCGCCCGTCTTCGACGGTGCCACCGAGCAGGATATCGTCGAGATGCTGGAGCTGGCAGGGCTGCATCGCTCGGGCCAGGTTCATCTGACCGACGGGCGCTCGGGCGAGCGATTCGATCGCAAGGTCACGGTCGGCTACATCTACATGCTGAAGCTGCACCATCTGGTGGACGACAAGATCCACGCCCGCTCCATCGGCCCCTACAGCCTCGTCACCCAGCAGCCGCTGGGCGGCAAGGCGCAGTTCGGCGGCCAGCGCTTCGGCGAGATGGAAGTCTGGGCGCTGGAGGCCTACGGCGCCGCCTACACCCTGCAGGAAATGCTGACGGTGAAGTCGGACGACGTCTCGGGCCGAACCAAGACCTACGAGGCGATCGTACGCGGCGACGACAACTTCGAGGCGGGCATTCCGGAATCCTTCAACGTGTTGGTGAAGGAACTCCGCTCGCTCGGCCTCAATGTCGAGCTCGACCAGCGAAGCTATTGAACGACAACCGACCAGGCACCGGATTCGGGAGCAAGACATGAACCATGAGCTGATGACCGCCTTCGGCCAGCCGACGGGCACCCAGAGCTTCGATCAGATCAAGATCGCGATCGCGAGCCCTGAGCGCATCCGGTCCTGGTCATTCGGCGAGATCAAGAAGCCTGAGACGATCAACTACCGGACCTTCAAGCCGGAGCGCGACGGGTTGTTCTGCGCCCGCATCTTCGGTCCGATCAAGGACTACGAGTGCTTGTGCGGCAAGTACAAGCGCATGAAGTATCGCGGCATCATCTGCGAGAAGTGCGGCGTCGAGGTGACGCTCTCCAAGGTGCGGCGCGACCGCATGGGCCATATCGAGCTGGCCTCGCCGGTCGCCCATATCTGGTTCCTGAAGTCGCTGCCGAGCCGCATCGGCCTGCTGCTCGACATGACGCTGAAGGATCTCGAGCGCGTCCTCTATTTCGAGAACTACGTCGTGATCGAGCCGGGGATGACCCCGCTCAAGCTGCATCAGCTGCTCTCCGAGGAGCAGTTCATGGCGGCCCAGGACGAGTACGGCCCGGATTCCTTCCAGGCCGGCATCGGCGCCGAGGCGCTGCGCATCATGCTCTCCGCCATCGATCTGGAGGAAGAGCGCGACCGCATGCGCATCGAGATGAAGGAGACCTCTTCCGAGGCCAAGCGCAAGAAGCTGGTGAAGCGGCTGAAGCTCGCCGAGGCCTTCATCGCCTCGGGCAGCAAGCCGCAGTGGATGATCCTCGAGGTCATCCCGGTGATACCGCCGGAGCTGCGCCCCCTGGTGCCGCTGGACGGCGGGCGCTTCGCCACTTCCGACCTGAACGACCTCTATCGCCGGGTCATCAACCGCAACAACCGCCTGAAGCGGCTGATCGAGCTGCGCGCGCCCGACATCATCGTGCGCAACGAGAAGCGCATGCTGCAGGAGGCGGTGGACGCGCTTTTCGATAACGGCCGGCGCGGCCGCGTCATCACCGGCGCCAACAAGCGGCCGCTGAAGTCGCTCTCCGACATGCTGAAGGGCAAGCAGGGCCGCTTCCGCCAGAATCTGCTCGGCAAGCGCGTCGACTATTCGGGCCGCTCGGTCATCGTCGTCGGGCCGGAGCTGAAGCTCCACCAGTGCGGCCTGCCGAAGAAGATGGCGCTCGAGCTCTTCAAGCCCTTCATCTATTCGAAGCTCGAGCTCTATGCCATGGCCTCGACCATCAA
>DATFRE010000315.1:0-8313 GCA_035263545.1 Dongiaceae bacterium | reverse complement strand
CGCGGGGGAGATCGCACCGGGCATGCCGACCCCCACGGCACCGGGTCCGCCGCCTGCCTGGCGTTCCGTCTCGGCGACCATCTCGGCGATGGTCACGAGCGTGGCTAGGTAGTCATTCCGCGGGGAAAGACGGCGAAACCCGCCGCGCGCCACACCCTGCCCGTCGAGAGCAAGGGTCTCGATCTTCGTGCCGCCGAGGTCGACACCGATTCGCATGGCTGAAGCTAGTTAAAGGGCGAAAGCCGCGAGGGGCAATCGGCTTCGCGCCGCAGCAATGCAAAAGTCCGCAAAGCAAAAGGCCGCCGGATCGGCGGCCCTTCCTCTCGCCATCGCGGCGCCCCTGGCGGGCGCCCGATCTCACTTGATCTTGGCTTCCTTGAAGGCGACGTGCTTCTTGGCGATGGGATCGTATTTGCGGAACTCGAACTTCTCGGTCGAGGTCCGCGGATTCTTCTTGGTCACGTAGAAGTAGCCGGTGTCGGCGGTGCTGACCAATCGGATCATCACGGTTGTCTGCTTGGCCATGGCCTAACTCTCCAAAATAGGGCGCGAACATAGCCGGCTTCGCATTCCTGTCAAGTGTCCCGGCGCAGATGGCCCCGCGACGGGGTCAGGGCAAGGCCGGCCGGCGAAAGATCCTGACCTTCCCGCCGGCATAGGAGAAACGGACCACCGGTTCCGCGCCCGGGGCCACCCCCAGGCGCCAGCGCCGCACCGCTTCCTCGAGCACGAAGGTGGTGACGTCCACCAGCTTCAGCTTTCCCACGGCGGAATAGCGGTGCCAGCCCAGATCCACGAGCTCACCATCGCCCGCGAGCACGCCCCGGCAGTGGACGCCGTCGGCCAGCAGGAAGCGGGTGTTGTAGCGCCGCCGCGAGAAGGTGGGGGTGATGGCGCGGCAGACGAAATCGATGTGCCGCACCGTCTCGGGGGGCAGAGTGAGGCCGGTTTCCTCCGCCGTCTCGCGCAGCGCCGCCCGGACGAAGGCCGCGGCCGGACGCCGGGTCGCCCAGGCGAGCCCGGCGGCGACCTGCGGCGGGAGGCTCACGGGCTCCCCCCGCGCATCCTCGGTTTCCACGCGACCGCCGGGAAAAACATAGATATCCGGCAGGAACCCGGCCCGGGCGTGGCGGCGCCCCAGCAGCACTTCCGGATCGCTCCGGCTGCCCCGCAGAAGCACGAGGCCGGCGGCGTCGGTGGGGCGGACGATGGAGCTTGTCATTCTCGAGCGGGAAACAGGGAGACGAAAGACAGTATCAGGGATGCGGGCTCGGGGTCACGGCCGACTGGGTGGCGGGCCTCTGCCCGGGCGGGGCGGCGAGCTTGATCGCTTCCTCATAGAGGCGAGGCTGGGTCAGGAGCCGGATGGCAACCTGCAGATCGACGGCGCGCTCGGATTTATAGGCCGGGCAGGTCTCCCGCAGCTTATCGAGACCAGCCGTGTCGTCGGGCGAGGTCGCGTTGCGGGCCACCACCGGCACGGGCCGCAACGCGCCATTGCCGAGCTCGGAAAGGAGATCGGTGGCGTCCTCATCCCCGGCATTGGTGCAGATCGAGGGGAGGATGCCGATGTGGTTCAGGGTATAGCCGGAAGGCGCGTAGTAGCGGGCCCAGGTGAGAGTGAGCTCGCCGTTATTGGGCAGCCGCGGCACCGTCTGCACGGTGCCCTTGCCATAGGAGTTGCTGCCGATCAGCACGGCGCGGTCGTTGTCCTGTAAGGCCGCGGCCACGATCTCCGAGGCCGAGGCCGAATTGCCGTTGATGAGGACGGCCATGGGCAAGCCGTTGGTGATATCGCCCGGTGTTGCCTCGTAGGATTGATAGCTCTCGGGATTGCGGCCGCGGGTCGAAACGATCCGCCCGCTGTTCAGGAACAAGTCGGAGACCGCCACCGCCTGGTCGAGCACGCCGCCCGGATCGCCGCGCAGATCGAGGATCACGCCGCGCATCCGGTCGGCACCGATCTCGTTGCGGGCGTTCTCGAACTCGCGCCTCAGGCTCCCGGCGGTGTCCTCGTTGAAGTTATAGATGCGGAAGTAGGCGATATCGCCTTCGCGCCGATAGACAACCGTCTCGGGGATAACGAGGGCGCGGGTGATGGCGATGTTCAGCGGATGGTCCACGCCCTTGCGCTCGATCGTGAGCAGTACGCGGCTATCCACATCGCCGCGCAGCATGTTGATGACCGGCTGCTGTTCCAGCCCCTTGGTCGGCATGTTGTTGACGGCCGTGATCAGATCATCGGGGCGCAGCCCTGCCCGCTCCGCCGGCGTGTAGTGCTGAACGGAGACGATCTTCACGATCCCGTTCGTCACCGAGATGACCACGCCGATCCCGCCGAAACCCTCGCGCGAGGCCCGATTCTCCGCCGCCTGGGCCCGCCCCGCGTAGCGTGAGAAGGGATCGTTGAGCCGGGCCAGCATGCCGTTATAGACCGCCTGATAGACGGCCTCGCTGTCGGCCTTGGCAATGAGAGGCGAGACATCGCGCGCCGCGGCGATGGCGCTGGTCGTGAGAGCCGCCCAGTCATCGGGACCGAACTTGTCGGTCGTCACGAAATCGGCTGCGGTCTTGCCCTTGTAAAGGAGATCGATCTTGTTCCCGTCGAGCTTGGCGGACACATCCTGGTCGATCGCGGCCAGCCCGGCGATGCCGCCCACGGCGAGGTTCTGCAGATCCACCTTCCGGATGTAGAGATCGTCGATGTACTCGTATCCGGAGGAAAACATCCGCCGGTCGCGCTCGTAATCGGAGCTCGCGGCAAGCGGCGAACCGGCGCTGCTGCAGCCGGTGATGACCAGAAGCAGCAGAAGCGCCGGCAAGCGGCGCTGCAAGGATGCCCATCCCGAAGCCAACGACATGAAGTGTCCGATCCTCGGCCGGCCTCGGAATCGCCCGACACCGACATTGCTATACTTAGCAGATAGCACGCGAGTCACCAGGGCAGCACAGTTCTAATCGCGTGAGATTATTGCGGTTTCTGCATCACTGCGTTGAATTGGCAACAGCCCTCAGCCGTGGCGTCGCGGCCCTCGGCGCGGCAGGCGGTTTGGCCGAAGCGGCCGCGATGCCTTGGGTTTGCTCGCTTTTCTCGGGCGCGCGGGCATCGGTCCAGGTCCGGGATCCAATTCGCTGCCACCCTCGAGGAGCTCGAGCAGGAGGCCGCCGGTGAGCGCTTCGGCCTGCACCAGCCGAACGGCGACTCGTTCGCCCAGCCGGTAGGTTCTTCCCCAGCGCCGGCCGACCAGCGCGTGGTCGCGCTCGTCATGGTCGTAGAAATCCGAGGGCAGGCTCGAAATGGGAACGAGCCCGTCGGCGCCGGTATCCGCCAGGCGCACGAAGAGCCCGAAGCGAGTGACGCCGGTCACGCGTCCCGCCAGGATGTCGCCGACGCGCTTGGCGAGGAAGCCTGCGATGTAGCGGTCGGCGGCGTCGCGCTCGGCCGCGGCCGCCCGGCGCTCCGTCGTGAAGATATGCTCGCCGATGGCCTGGAAGCGGTCGGCCGCATCGGGCGGCAGCCCGTCCTCGCCGAGGCGGCAGCCATCGATGAGCGAACGGTGGACCAGGAGATCCGAATAGCGGCGGATCGGCGAGGTGAAGTGGCAATAGCGGGCCAGCGCCAGTCCGAAATGGCCGAGGTTGACGGGGCTGTAGACCGCCTGGGACTGGCTGCGCAGCACGAGCTCGTGGATCATCTCGGCAAAGGGCGAGCCCTTGGCGCGCTCCAGGAGCTGGGTGAACATCTTGGGACGCAGAACCTGCCCCTTGGCGAGGTTGAAGCCGAGAGTGGCGACGAACTCGCGCAGCGCCTCCACCTTGGCGGCGTCCGGCGCGTCATGGACGCGGTACATGCAAGGCCGCCGGGCGCGCTCCAGGGTTTCTGCCGCCGCCACATTGGCGGCCACCATGAACTCCTCGATCAGACGATGGCTGTCGAGACGCTGGCGCGGCTCGATGCGGCTGACCTCGCCCCGCTCGTCGAGCAGGATGCGCCGCTCGGGCAAATCGAGATCGAGGGTTCCGCGGCGCTGGCGTGCGGCGAGCAGCGCGCGGAAGGCGCCATAGAGGGGCTGGACCACAGGATCCATGAGCGGCTGAAGCGGCTCGTCCGGCCTGCCATCCGCCGCCGCCTGGACCTGCTCATAGGTGAGGCGGGCCGCCGAGCGCATCAGCCCGCGCATGAAACGGTGGCGCAGCTTGCGCCCCTCGGCATTGATGACCATGCGCGCGGCGAGGCAGCCGCGATCCTCCCGCGGCTTCAGCGAGCAGAGGCCGTTGGAGAGCGCCTCGGGCAGCATGGGAACCACGCGGTCGGGAAAATAGACCGAATTGCCTCGCCAATAGGCCGCGCGATCGAGTCCATCGCCCGGCCGCACATAATGGGCGACATCGGCAATGGCGACCCAGAGTACGAAGCCGCCGGGGTTGCTCGCATCCGGGTCCGGCTCGGCCATGACCGCGTCGTCGAAATCGCGGGCGTCCTCGCCATCGATGGTGACGAGCGGCAAGGATCTGAGGTCCGTGCGGCCGGCGAGGCCGACCGGCTGGGCGGCGGCCGCCAAAGCCTGGGCCTCGGCATCGAAGCCCATGGGAATGTCATGCTCATGGATCGAGAGCAGGCTTGCCGAGCGCGGGCCGCCATGGGGCCCGAGGCGTTCCACCACCCGGGCATGGGGCAGGCCGAGGCGCATGCCCGGCAGGGCCTGGGCGAGCACGATCTCACCCGGCCGGGCGCCACCCGCATCGGCCGCGCTCACGCGATATTCGCTGCGGGCCTTGCGTCCCGCCGGCCGGATCCGCCCCGTGCCGTCGGCTGCCCGCTCATAGACGCCCACGACCCGCGGGGGGACGGCATCGAGGCGCCGGATGACGCGCGCCTCATAGCTGGTCTCATCGAGCCGGCGCAGCCGGGCGAGCACGCGATCGCCGCGGGCGAGCGCGGGCTTGGCCGGACGGTCGGGGATGAGAAAGATCCGCGGGGCTTCCGCGCTGCCGTCCGCGCCGTCGCCTCCGGCCGCCGGCGCCGCGAGGAGCTCGCCGTCGGAATCGGGCCCCAGCACGGCCAGCACCGTGACCTCCGGCAGCGCGCCGGGCGCGGCCATGCGCCGGTGCCGGCCGCGGTCGATCGCGCCTTCCTGCTCCAGCTCCTTCAGCATGGCCTTCAAGGGAATCCGGTCGGCGCCCTTGATTCCGAAGGCGCGCGCGATCTCGCGCTTGCCGACGGGAATCTCCGAGCCGCGGATGAACTCGAGGACCTGCTGGCGTGTGGGAAGTCCGGCCCTCTGGCTGCGGCCCTTGCTCATGGGGCGCCTTCGCTTAGGGTGCCTTGAACTCGACCTCGACGAAGACGAATTCGAAGGCGTTGGCGTTGATCACGTCATGCTCCACGCCCATGGGGCGATAATAGGAGCGCCCGGCAGTGAGCTCGGCGAAGTGCTGCTCCTTCCCGTCCTCGAGCTGGAGCCGGCCCGTCGTCATCGGGACCACCACGTAGTCATAGGCATGGCGATGCCAGCCGGTCGCGGCCCCCGGGGTGAAACGCCATTCCGTGACCTTCACCCGCTCGTTCTCGACCTGCACCGTGGGGATGGCAGCGGGGCGCTTGGCCTGTTGGCTCATTCTTCGGTCTCTTCCTTGGCCTTGGCCTCTTCCTTGGCTTCCGGCGGCTTGGTCTTGCGAGGCGGCCGGGGGCGGCTCGCCGCCGCGCGCCCGCGCGAGGCGGGCGGCGCGGCGCCTTCGGCCTTGGGTTCGGCGGCGGCCTTGCGCCCGCGCGTCCGTCCCGCCTTGCCTCCGGTCCTGGCGAGGCGCTCCGCCAGCAGGGTCACGGCCCGATCCAGGGTGACCTGATCCGGCGCCAGGGATTTGGGCAGGGTCGCATTCACCTTGCCATGCTTGACATAGGGCCCGTAGCGGCCCTCATGCAGCGTCACCTGTCCGCCCTCGGTCGGATGCTCGCCGAGGGCCTTGCCCGGCGCCGCCCCGCGCCGTCCCCCACCCTTGGCCTCGGCCAGCAGGGAGACCGCGCGGTTCAGCCCGATGCTCAGGATATCGTCGTCCTTGGGCAGCGATTTGAAGACGGAGCCATGCTTCAGATAGGGGCCGAAGCGGCCGATGCCGGCGGTGATCATCTCGCCGGTCTCCGGATGCGCCCCGAGCTCGCACGGCAGCGCCAGCAGCGCCAATGCCCGATCAAGGTCCACGTCCGCCGGCGACATGTTGCGGGGTAGCGAGACGCGCTTGGGCTTGGGCTCCTTCACCTTGGCGCGCTTCTTGCCCTTCGGCTTTTCGGCCTGCTCCTCGGCGCCGTTGCCATTGCCATTGCCGTTAGCACCGCCGTTCTCGCCGAGCTGGACATAGTGGCCATAGGGCCCCTTGCGCAGACTGACCGCGAGCCCCGTCACCGGATCCTGGCCCAGATCCTTCGGCCCGGTATCGGCCTCGGCAGCTTCGCCGTTCTCAATGCCGAGCCGGCGCGTATAGCGGCATTCGGGATAGTTCGAGCAGCCGATGAAGGCGCCGTATTTGCCGAGCTTCAGGCTCAGCCGGCCCGTGCCGCAGGAGGGGCAGATGCGCGCATCGGCGCCATTGGCGCCCTCGGGGAAGAAATGCCGACCGAGATCGGCATCGAGGGCGTCGATCACCTCGCTGATGCGCAGGTCCTTGGTCTCGCCGATGGCCTGGCTGAAATCCTTCCAGAACTGGCGCAGCACCGTCTTCCAGTCGATGCGCCCGCCGGAGATGTCGTCGAGCTGCTCCTCGAGATCGGCGGTGAACCCGTATTCCACATAGCGGCGGAAGAAGCCGGTCAGGAAGGCGGTGACGATGCGCCCGCGATCCTCGGGATAAAAGCGGCGCCGGTCGAGGCGCACATAGTTGCGGTCCTGCAGCACCTGCAGGATCGAGGCATAGGTGGAGGGCCGGCCGATGCCGAGCTCTTCCAGGCGCTTCACCAGGCTCGCCTCCGAATAGCGGGGCGGGGGCTGGGTGAAATGCTGCTCGGGCTTGGTTTCCTTGCGGGTCAGGGGCTGATCCGCCGTGAGCTCCGGCAGGCGGCCTTCGCCCTCCTCATCCTCGGCCGGATCGTCACGATCCTCCTGATAGAGGGTGAGGAAGCCGTCGAACTTCAGGACCGAGCCGGTGGCGCGCAGGCCTACCCCGCGGCCCTCGATATCCACGGTCACCTGGTCGAGCTCCGCGCTTTCCATCTGGCTCGCCACCGTGCGCTTCCAGATGAGCTCGTAGAGCCGGCGCAGATCGCCATCGAGATGGCGCGCAATGGCCTGGGGGCGGCGGAAGAGGTCCGTCGGCCGGATCGCCTCGTGGGCCTCCTGGGCGTTCTTCGCCTTGGTGGAATAGAAGCGCGGCTTCTCGGGCAGATAGCGCTGGCCGTAATCGGCCTCGATCAGGCGCCGCGAGGCGGCGATCGCCTCGCCCGAGAGCTGCACCGAATCCGTCCGCATATAGGTGATGAGGCCGACCGTCTCGCCGTCGAGATCCACACCCTCATAGAGCCGCTGGGCGAGCCGCATGGTCTGGCTGGCGCTGAAGCCCAGCTTGCGCGAGGCCTCCTGTTGCAGGGTCGAGGTGGTGAAGGAGGCAAAGGGATGGCGCTTGACCGTCTTGCGCTCGACGCTGGCGACCCGGAAGGGCGCGCCCTCGGCGATCTTGGCGACGGCGGCCTCCGCGGCCGCCTGGTTCGGCAGATCGAACTTCTCCAGCTTGCGGCCGTCGAGATGGGTGAGGCGGGCGGTGAAGGCAGCACCATCGGCGGTCTCGAAAACGACGGCGATGGTCCAGTATTCCTGCGACTTGAAGGCCTCGATCTCGGCCTCGCGCTCGCAGATGAGGCGCAGCGCCACCGACTGCACCCGGCCGGCGGAGCGGCTGCCGGGCAGCTTGCGCCAGAGCACCGGCGAGAGGGTGAAGCCCACCAGATAGTCGAGGGCGCGCCGCGCCAGATAGGCCTCCACCAGCTCGCGGTTCACCTCGCGCGGATTCTTCATGGCGTCGAGCACGGCGGATTTGGTGATCTCGTTGAACACCACCCGCGCCACGGGCTTGCCGCCCAGCGCCCGGCGCCGGCGCAGCTCCTCGCTGATATGCCAGGAGATGGCCTCGCCCTCACGGTCCGGATCGGTGGCGAGGATCAGCTTGTCGGCGGATTTGAGAGCCTGGGCGATGGCCTTGATCCGCTGCTCGGACTTGCCCTCGACCTCCCAGCTCATGGCGAAGTCTTCCTCGGGCTTGACCGAGCCGTCCTTGGCCGGCAGGTCGCGGACATGGCCGAAGCTCGCCAGGACCGTGTAGTCCGGA
>DATFRE010000314.1:0-2483 GCA_035263545.1 Dongiaceae bacterium | reverse complement strand
AAATCATTGGCCCCGCGCGGCTTGACGCGGGCGACATGATAGCGTAATGGACCGCCCGCGCCCCCTCGCCAGAAGTTGAGGCCCCACCGCCGATGAGCGAATCCCGCCTCCTGCCCGCTGCTCAGTTGGTCAGCCGGGGCGGTTTCGTTGTCACGGGCCTGCTGGTGCTGGCCGATGGCACCGTGCTGGAGGGCCATGGCATCGGCGCCACCGGTGCCGCGGTGGGCGAGGTCTGCTTCAACACATCGATGACCGGCTATCAGGAGATCCTGACCGATCCCAGCTATGCCGGCCAGATCATCACCTTCACCTTCCCTCATATCGGCAATGTCGGCACCAATCCCGACGATCGCGAGACCGTCACCCCGCCGGCCCGGGGCCTCGTTCTCGGCGCCGACATCACCGAGCCGTCGAGCTGGCGCGCGGCGCAGCATTTGAACGGCTGGCTGAAGTCGAACGGCCTCGTCGGTCTCGCCGGCCTCGACACGCGCCGGCTTACGCGGCTGATCCGCGACTCCGGCGCGCCGACCGGCGTCGTCGCCCATGCCCCCGACGGGCGCTTCGATCTCGCCGCCCTCAAGGCCCAGGCCGCGGCCTGGCCGGGGCTGGACGGGATGGATCTCGCCCTCGAGGTGAGCTGCCGCCAGAGCTATCGCTGGGAGGAGACCACCTGGAAGCTCGGCCAGGGATATGGCCGGCAGGAGAACCCGCGCTTCCACGTCGTCGCGGTCGATTACGGCGCCAAGCGCAACATTCTGCGCTGCCTGGCCTCCGTCGGCGCCCGGGTCACGGTGGTGCCGGCCACGGCCACCGCCGAGGAGATCCTGGGGCACGAACCAGACGGCATCTTCCTCGCCAACGGCCCCGGCGATCCGGCGGCGACCGGGGTCTATGCTGTGCCCACCATCCGCACGCTTCTCGATGCGGAGATTCCGCTCTTCGGCATCTGCCTCGGCCACCAGCTTCTAGCGCTGGCGCTGGGCGGCAAGACCAGGAAGATGCATCTCGGCCATCGCGGGGCCAATCATCCGGTCAAGGACCTGACCACCGGCAAGGTCGAGATCACCAGCCAGAACCACGGGTTCGCCGTGCTGCCCGAGACCCTGCCCGCCGATGTCGAGGTGACCCACGTCTCGCTCTTCGACGGCTCCAATGAAGGCATCGCCGTCAAGGGCCGACCCGTCTTCTCGGTCCAGTACCACCCCGAAGCCTCCCCGGGCCCGCAGGACAGCCACTACCTCTTCAAGCGCTTCGCCGAGCTGATCGAAAAGCATGGCCGCTGACGTGAGTTTCCCCGCATTGCCGTCCCTCCTCGCGTCATGGCCGGACTTGACCCGGCCATCCACGTGGCCGCCCGGCCATGACGCGGGGAGAGAACGCCACTTCTTCTCTGTGTCTCCTCTGTGTCTCTGTGTCTCTGTGGTTCAACTCCACATGCACCTCCGGAACGCTTTGTATGCCTAAGCGCACCGATATCCGCTCCATCCTCATTATCGGGGCCGGGCCCATCGTCATCGGCCAGGCCTGCGAGTTCGACTATTCCGGAGCCCAGGCCTGCAAGGCGCTGCGCCAGGAGGGCTATCGCGTCGTCCTGGTCAATTCCAATCCCGCGACGATCATGACCGACCCGGAGCTGGCCGACGCCACCTATGTCGAGCCGATCACGCCGGAGGTCGTCGCCCGCATCATCGAGCGCGAGCGGCCCGATGCGCTGCTGCCCACCATGGGCGGGCAGACCGCCCTCAACACCGCCATGGCGCTGCACCGCAGCGGCCGTCTCCAGGAGCTGGGCGTCGAGATGATCGGCGCCAATGCGAAGGCCATCGCGATGGCCGAGGATCGCGAGCTCTTCCGCCAGGCCATGACCCGCATCGGCCTCGAGAGCCCGCGGGGCCGTCTCGTCTCCAGCTATGGCGAGGCCCTGGCGACGCTGGACCTGACCGGGCTGCCGGCGGTCATCCGTCCCTCCTTCACCCTCGGGGGCACCGGCGGCGGCATCGCCTATAACCGCGACGAATTCCAGCGCATCGTCCAGGGGGGCCTCAGCGCCTCGCCCGTCGGGTCGGTGCTGATCGAGGAATCGGTTCTCGGCTGGAAGGAGTTCGAGATGGAGGTCGTGCGCGATCGCGCCGACAACTGCATCATCGTCTGCTCCATCGAGAACGTCGACCCGATGGGCATTCATACCGGCGACAGCGTCACGGTGGCGCCGGCGCTGACGCTCACCGACAAGGAATACCAGATCATGCGCAACGCCTCGATCGCGGTGCTGCGCGAGATCGGGGTCGATACCGGCGGCTCCAATGTGCAGTTCGCCGTCAATCCGCTGGATGGCCGCCTGGTCATCATCGAGATGAACCCGCGCGTCTCGCGTTCCTCGGCGCTGGCCTCCAAGGCGACGGGCTTCCCCATCGCCAAGATCGCGGCGAAGCTCGCCGTCGGCTACACCCTCGACGAGCTCGCCAACGACATCACCCGGGTGA